>JAVEVJ010000035.1:0-12913 GCA_034005105.1 Acholeplasmataceae bacterium
CTCCAACTTAATTTTGCATTGGTTGTGCCAATCGGATTTGAAATGGCACTAGAAACAACCAATTAAAGTATAAATCGCATATTAAACTGCGATTTTTTACTTTTCATTAATGATTCATTGATTTGTGATGCACGAATGTTTACGAGTGCAATCAGAAGAGGATCTAGTTTTATCTTTTTGACATGACTCAACCTATAGAAATACGAATCATTGTCTCTAGTACCAATTGATGAAAATTCATATTTTTCATGTTTAAAGCGCTACTTTACAATCATTTTGGAATTAAAGTGTTGCTAAAATGATCAATATGCAATCCGATCGACTAACACACTTCACACCTTTTGTCTTCGAATTCTACACCTTTAAGCAAAATCATTTTTTTTGATTTTTGAACGATGATACCTTCATCTTCAAGTATCGTCCATTGTCTACTCAATGTTTCAGGTGTAGTCCCTAAATAAGATGCTAAATCTTTCTTAGCAATATTCAAATGAACGACAAGATTACCTTTATAATCCAATATAGCACTTTGAACAAGATAATGGATTAAACGCTCTTTAACAGTTTCAGTTGATAACCATGTTGATTGTTGCTCAGAAGCACTCAAGCGATTGGCTAAAACAGCAAGCATTTTGATTGATATAGCTGGATATGAAGCCAATACTTCATTGAAGTCATCATGATGAATCATGCAAATTTTCGTATCCTCTAGACAATCAGCATATGCTTCATATGTCCCCTCTTTAAACAAGGCAAGTTCACCAGTAACATCACCTGGAACCAAAAGTCTGATGAGTTGTTCTTTCCCGTTTTCTGAAAGTCGATAGATCCGTACTTTACCACGGCTGATGATATAAATTGAAGCATCCTTATCTCCGGGACTATAAATGCGCTCTCCCGATCGATAGGATCGATGAGTAATTAACTTAAAAATCAGAGACCTTTGTTCCGATGTCAGTGTGCTAAATAGTGGAATTGTATCGATACAATTGATCATTATAGGGACATCCTTGTTCATATCTATATTTTGACCTCATCTTTTTTACCATTATATCAAGTTAATTGATATATATCAATTTCTTTAAACTGAGCATCACTTATAATAGATATGCTTACATATGAAGACATCTCACAAAACAAAAAGGAGACTAAAAAATGAGTATAGAATTAAAAGAACACCAACAGATGCTCCATCAAATGGTTACCGATTTTGCCCATAAGGAAGTCAAACCATTTGATATGGTGATTGATAAACAAAAAAGCTATCCCAAGTCCTTATGGAACAAAATTATCAATGTTGGATTATTGGGATTGATTGTACCCGTAGAACATGGAGGAGCAGACTTTGATGCGATTGCAGAAGCTCAAACCATATATGACATTGCACAAAAGAATGCAAGTGTTGCCTTCACATTGGAAGGACATTATAAAACGGTTGATCAACTCAAAAAATACGGGAATAAAAACCTTCAGGACATATATCTACCCCAAGCGAATCAACGGATTTTTGGCTTTGGTTCAACAGAACCTCAAGGTGGGTCCAATGTTATGGGACATACGGCCAATGCAGTTAAAGAAGGCGACTATTGGATCTTAAACGGCAACAAGACCATGATAACAAATGGAGGACTTGCTGAAGTTTATTTAGTTTTATTAAAAACCGCACCGAACGAATTATCCTGTTTTCTTGTTGATCAGGATATGCCTGGATTTAAGTTTGGCAAACAGGAAGAGTTCTTTGGTATGAGAGGAACACCTGTTGGTGAAATCTTCTTGGAAAATGTCAGAGTCACAAACGATTATCTTTTAGGTAAAGTTGGTCAAGGAGTTGAAATTGGTGATAGTGCTCATTATGATGCGAGAATCAATATGGGTGCCATTGCCGCAGGTATTTGTCAACACGCACTCGAGATTGTTATCGAGTATGCCAACCAAAGAAAAGCGATTGATAAACCCATTGTTGAACTTTTTTCAATTCAAAATAAAATTGCAGAAATAGCAATTGCGAAACAAAACACACAATTGCTATATGAAGAAGCAGCAAAACTAAAAGTACAAAAGAAGCTTTATGATAAAGTAGCTACCATGGCGAAATCGTATGGTAGTCGTGCAGCATTTAGCGCATGTGATCACGCACTACAGGTATTAGGTGGTTACGGATATAGCACAGAATATCCCGTAGAACATTTACTTCGCGATGCTCGTGCACTTCAAATTGCTGAAGGATCACTCGAAAAAATGGTCATTGAAATATCTAAAGCTGTTGAAAGAGATAGAGGTTGATTAGATGAACTTACATATTGTTGTGTGCGTTAAACAAGTACCTGTATCAAACAACGTCAAAATTGATCCAGTCACAAAAAACCTGGTGCGTTCCAGTGAACCTGGTGTGATGAATCCATTTGACCAAAATGCTATTGAAGCGGCACTCAAGTTAAAACACCGCTATGGTGGGAAAGTCACTCTGATATCCATGGGTCCAAAAAATTTTGAGATCACTTTGCGTCAAGGTCTAGCTATGGGATGTGATGATGCAATCTTATTAAGTTCAAGAGCCTTTGGTGGTGCTGATACACTGGCAACAGGCTATGTTTTAAGTCAAGCAATCAAAGCTTTAGATAAAGTTCATCTCGTCTTTTTTGGACGACAATCCATCGATGCGGATACAGGACAAGTTGGTCCTATTGTCGCTGAATTTTTAGATTGGCCACAGGTGACTTATGTCAGCAAAATAACTCCATTAAGCGAAGAAATTATTGAAGCAACACGATTGATGGAACATATGGAACAGACAATTGAAGTGAAGCTACCTGCCATATTCACCGTGAGAAGTGAACTTAATGAACCAAGATATCCTACACCTAGAAACATTCAATTGAGTTATCAAAAAACGATTGAAACATGGGATGAGCATTCTATGAATCTTGATCGCAATCGTATCGGCATCAAAGGTTCTCCAACTGTCGTAAGAAAAGTCTGGTCCCCAAGCAAACCCAAAAAAATGACGCAATCTTTAGGTCGTGATGTCGATCACGCAGTTCAACAATTATTAGTCATTCTACGATCCCAAAATATATTATAAGGTGATGAATATGGTAAATAAAGATATATGGATTTATGCCGAGCAACATCAACAGATGGTACAACCAGTAACCTACCAATTGATTACGAAGGCAAATGCAATTAAAAATGATAAGAAGGTTGTAGTGGTTTTGTTTGAAACACCTGAGAAAAATTTAGAAGAAGACATCAAATTGTATGGACCTGATGAAATCATTGTGATTAAAGATAAACGTATCAAGGATGCTCCAGATTCATTAATTGCTGATTTAATCGCCCAACTCTCAAAGCAAAGAAAACCTAATAGTATTTTATTTGGAGCAACAGTCATCGGCAGATCAATCAGTGCTCGACTACAGGCAAAGCTTTTAACAGGACTCACAGCTGATTGTTTAGATTTGTCATTTGAAGATGATCTGCTCATACAAACCAAACCCTCTTATGGCGACAACATCATGTGTGAGATTATTTGTCCACATCACTTTCCACAAATGGCAACGGTGAGACCCAATATTTTTGTTGCTCAGAAAACAAAGAACAATGAGGTTACAATTACGGAAGTGAAAAACCTGAAATTTAAAGAGAATACCAACATCAAAGTCAACGAGGAACGACCTTTACTATCCAAATTAGATAGTATCGCAAATGCGAACCGTGTGATTGCTGTTGGACGTGGTATGTCACATCCTGATGGCATTCAGCTAGCATTCAAACTGGCAACCAAATTAGGTGCAAAAATTGGTGTTACAAGACCACTAACAGACTTAGCACCCTTTTCAGTAGATGATCAGATTGGTCAATCAGGTAGTTCTATTGCTCCTAAATTTTTATTAACATTAGGTGTTCATGGAGCTGTTCAATTTACGACTGGCATTGGAAAAGCAGATGTTTCAGTTGCGGTAAACAATAATCCTAAAGCACCTATCTTTGACGTTGTAGACTATAGTTTTGTAGGTGATGCTCAAGCGTTTGCCGAAGCTTTCCTTAAGATAATTCAATAAAATTGTAGATGAATTACTTGATTTGAAACGATTTGATGTCTCCTTATTCCAGACCACCTTCTATAAAACAATATAAATATGCACAAATTGATGTTATAATATGAATAAATAAGATTAAACGAGGTCATAAATAGTTTTTTGGTGTTTTCGTTGGTGCAAGAAAGCAGATAACGAAATTCAAATTTCAAGTGAGAATATTAAAAAAGATACATCCAGACACCATCTTTTTACTATTTGTTGCATATGATTGATGATAAGGAGACAAGATGACTGTGATCTAAAGATGCACGGTATCATCTTAGTGAGGGCGTGGAAATTACTTTTGCTTTTCTAGCAATACTTGTGATCTTTATTTTTGTTATGTATAAGACACCTAGAGGAAGAGGGTGGACCGGAGAGTTTTTGGTTCGCTTCGTGTTAGGTAAAAACTGTCCGAAAAAAGACATTTTTGTGATTAACAATCTCATGTTTTATGATGGGACGAAATCTGTTCAAATCGATCATGTACTTATCAATAAGTATGGTATCCATATTGTTGAAACAAAAAACTATGCCGGGTATATATACGGTAAGGAATCCGATTCAAAATGGATACAAGTCCTTCGCTACGGTAAAGTAAAAAAGAGTTTCTACAACCCAATTAAACAAAATAATGGACATTTATATTCGCTAAAACAGGTCATGCCCATCAAGGTTCCTCTCTATTCATACATCGTATTCACAGGAAGAGCGACACTTAAAATTAAAGATTGCCAAACACCTGTTATCTATCCCATCAGACTGAATAGAACAATCAAGAAAGCCAAAGCTAAAGGTTATGAGATGAAACCACTTGAGGTTCGTAAAGTATACGAAACACTCAAAACACTAAAAAAGAACAACAACATCACACATGAAGAGCATGTTAAATCAATTCATCAGCGAAAAACATATAGAAAAGAAATGTATCCAAGCGATCGCCCCTAAGGCTTTCGCTTTTTTCACGATATATACGTTTATTAGGGTATAATAGAAGTAGATAAAACGATAATGAAGGAGAGTTTATGGAAAAAACAGAATACAAAATAGCTTTATTGATTGACTCAGAAAATGTGTCACCCAAATACATCAAATCTGTGATGAATGAAATCGCAAAATATGGAAAAATAGTGATCGCACGCTTTTATGGAGATATTAACAATCTGTCCAATAGTTGGCATAAAACAGCACAGGATCACGCGATAAAACCCGTGCATCAGTACAATGTTGCTATCGGAAAAAACGCTGCAGATATGGCGCTTGCTCTCGATGCCCAAGAGATGATGTATCAAGAAAAAATTAATGCGTTTTTTTTGGTTACATCAGATTCCGATTTTACACCACTTGCAGTGAAACTTCGGGAAGGAGGAATGCACGTCATTGGTGTTGGTAGTGTTAAGACGACTACCCAAGCTTTCCGCTCCGCATGTAATGAGTTCAAATATTTTGAATATTTAGATGATGAGGATGATGAAGAGGATACAAGTCCAAAGATTGTTGAAGCTGATCGTGATGAAATCGAACGTACCATCAAAGGAATTATCATCGAAAATGGTGTCGATAATCGTATTCAGCTATCTAGATTAGGAGATATTCTAGTCAATCGTTTTTCGGATTTTGATCCACGTAAATATGGCCATAGAACACTATCAAGTTTAGTGTCAAGTATGGCGGGTATCATGACCAGTCAAGAAAAGACAACAACCTATGTTTCTTTTAAAACTACATTGAAAAAAGAAGACATCATGAACGAAATCGTTGAGATTATTACAACGAACAAAAGTAAAGAAATGATGTTGACAAAAATCAAACAAGAACTTGAAAGAAGACATCCTTCGTTTAGTTATGCAGAACTTGGCTTCACGAGATTTTCTAAACTGGTATCTTCGATACCATTGGTTACTGTGAGCAAGAATGCAGCTAAAATTAAATGAAAGTCTATAATATCAAAAGCGATTTACCCAGAGTCGAACTTGCAGCCAAAAGACTCGAAATGATCATCAAATATGAAAAAGAACCAATCATTAAAATCATCCACGGTTATGGATCATCAGGACTTGGTGGAAAAATCAAAGAAATGGTTCATCAAACTTTAGAGATGATGAAGTCGAAACATCAGATCAAAGACTTTATTCCAGGTGAAGCGTTTGGTTATCTTTTGGGTTTTGATGAAAAGATTAAAAAATATAGAAACTTGTTAGCAACTGATTCGGACTACAGAAAAGTCAACGAAGGTATTACTTATATCCTCATATGAAGGTGAGAAGATGAACTTATCTGAATATATTAAACCTAAATCAATGATCTATACGGGTGAACATAAGGATGTACCAACCTCTATTACACACTATGCTTATAATCAGGATAAGGTGAATAAATCAAATGACTGGAAGATGGATGAAAAACTCAAGCACTACATTCAAGTCGTTGGCATATCAGACATTTCCTCGATTGAAGCAATCAAAGAGTTATTTCCAATTGATCAATTGGTCTTAGAAGATATCTTTAATGTCAATCAACGAACCAAGATAGAGTGGAAGGGATCATACATTTTTGCTGTTTTGAACTTAGAATTCATTGAGCAAGGAGAAATTATCGATGGTTATTTTTCTTTGATCATGTTTGAAAACACGTTAATTACGTTTCATGAGACAAAACCTCAGTTTTTAGATCCCATCAGCAAACTCTTCGATGAACACAAAGAGTTAAGAGAACGTTCAATCGATTACCTGCTCTATCAGATCCTAGATATGATTACAGATTATCATTTAGATATTTATGACATATTAGAAGAACAAATTATCCATTTTGAAGAATCCATCATTGAAAATGAAAACATTAAACAGGATGCATTTTATCAAATTAGAAAAACAATGCTCAAGCTCAAAGGGCATGTGACACCGACCTTTGAACAAATCGACAAAATCTTGAGTCGTCCCATTGGATTGTTTAAAGCAGAAAACCAACCCTATTTTGATGATTTAATGGATCATCTTCAGCGACTTGATAATCGCATCAATCAGTCAAGAGAACAGATGCGAAATCTTCTCGACCTCGATATGAACAATCAGTCGACGAAGATGAACAAGATTATGGCGACTCTGACTCTATTCTCAGCAATCTTTATTCCACTATCATTTCTAACAGGATTTTTTGGTATGAATTTCATCTACTTTGAAATACTCACCTATGAACATGCAGTATTAATTTTTAGTATCATCTGTGTCATTATCATGATCGTTATGATTTATTTCTTTAAACGGAAAAAATGGTTTTAGACAAGCCAAATCAATCAAGTGTGTGACTTAAAGAATTTTTAACTTTTTACTACGTAAAGCAACGTATAATAAACGATAATTCTTACATATTTCTTTCACAAAAATTTTGTTCATTTTATAGTTGACATCATCGTATGAATCATATATAATACAATTGTTTCACCCACCTTTGTGTGGTGAGACTCGTGAATTGGTCCTAATGTCTACATCCCCCCCCAGACATTAGGACTCTTTTTTTATTTTTTTATCATGCTATAATGAAATTATAACAAGGAGGATATACTATGGCGTTCATGACATTACATTTAAGATCGGATGCACTCGAACTCAATACAACAGTCAATCTCTTAATACCACAGGATGTCAAAGTGGGAGAAAAGTTTAAAGTCTTGTATCTTTTACATGGCTATATTGGTGATCATACCGATTGGACAAGGTATACATCCATCGAACGTTATGCATGGGAATACAGATATGCAATCGTGATGCCTGCAGTGAACAACAGTTATTATATGGATACTGCATCCGGTTTGAAATACTTTACCTATATCACCAAAGAACTCCCGCAATTTATCACAACCATGTTTCCAGTATCCGATAAAAAAGAAGATACCTTTATCGCTGGTTTATCCATGGGAGGATATGGAGCACTGAAAGCAGCGCTCACCTATCCTGAAAGATATCAGAAAGCTGCAAGCTTATCTGGAGCTCTCAATATCGATCATATAGCTGATCTTGCTGTTGAAGACCCCAAGAATGTTTGGTTTCGATCCGTGTTTGGTAATAAGCCCACTCAAAATACATCGAATGATCTCAAATACTTAATCAGACTTCATAAGCGTCATAACGTCCAATTACCCAATCTTTATTTAGTGTGTGGAACAGAAGATTTTCTTTATCAAGATCACGTCCAATTTCATCAGTTCTTAGTGGATGAAAAGATAGACCACATCTATTTGGATGCACCAGGTGTTCATGATTGGGCATTTTGGGATGAGCATATTCAAAAAATACTCGCTTGGTTATAAAAAAACATGGATCAATTTCCATGTTTTTTTTGTACCGCAAAGTCGATAAACCGTTCAAATATCAATCGCCATGCTAATTCATTGTGTCCTTCATCCGTTTCAACAAATAAGAGATCTGTTATACCCTTTTTCAATAAAAGATCTTTTAGATTGACACTATTATTTATATAAGCTTGATTAAGCTTTTCGTTTTCTGATTCATGTGATCCAACCGAAATAAAATAACGTTGGTTTTGGTTTGTTTCCTGTGATTCCATAAATGATAAAAGCTTGGGTTCATTAAACCAGGAAGCGAGTGAAAAGATACCAACCGTTTGAAAAAACTCTGGATATTTGTTTGCTATATAGCAAGAAATATAAGCTCCCATCGAACTTCCAGCAATCATCGCATGCTTAGTATCTACACGATAATTGGATTCTACCCATGGTTTTAATTGATAAACCATCCAAGAAGCATAGACATCCCCTAAACCACCGACCTCTATTTTGGTCATCTCTTTGACGATATCACTACATGTCCAAGGCGAATATTCAAAGAGTCTTAAATCTGAATTATCAATACCTACGACGATGAGATGATCAATCTTATGTCTTTTGAGTGTTTCATAGACACCCCATGAATGACCGCTAAAGGATGTTTTATCCTCAAACAGATTTTGTCCATCATGCATGTACAAAACGGGATATGATTGTTCACTATGATCATAATCATCTGGGAGTAAAATGCGTAGTGTTCGCTCTTTATTTTCGGTTGGAATGAAAAGTGATTTGATCTCTAAATACATAGGCTCACCTCTTGGTTTATTGTAACATAAACACAGATTTCTTTTTTCTATTAGGTAAAAATTCATGTTAAAATAGAGATAACGACGGAGGTTTCATATGAAAAAAGTCGAATATGCGAAAACAGGACAGTTAATCAATCGTTTAGGTTTCGGTGCATGGCAACTAGGCAACACCGAATTTTGGGGTTATATGTCTGTGGAAGAAGGCATAGCATTAGTCAAAAAAGCGATTGATCTAGGGATTCAACTCTTTGACACAGCACCAGGATATGCAGCGGGTATGAGTGAATCCATTATTGGTATGGCTATTCAAGATTGCAGAGATCAAGTGGTGATCAACACAAAATTTGGACATACAGCGGATGGAGAAACGGATTTTTCTGTTTTTTCATTGCGTAAACAAGTAACGGATAGTCTTGAGAGACTTCAAACAACATATCTTGATAGTCTATTACTCCATAACCCAGGATTTGATATTTTAGAAGGTAAATCACAACACATCCAAGAGTTAAAAAACCTTAAAGATGAAGGCTTAATTAAAGCTTTTGGCGTATCAATTGATACAAAAGAAGAATTTGATACGGTTTTAGATAACTTGGATGTTGACATCATTGAAGTCTTATTTAATGTCTTTTTTCAAGATGTTTCTGAGTCGTTTAAGAAAGCACATCAAAAAGGCATATCTATTATTGCTAAAGTACCGCTCGATTCCGGATGGTTAACGGGTAAATATGATGAATTTTCTGAATTTGAAGGTATCCGCATGCGATGGGATGATGAAACCATTTCTCGTAGAGCTCAACTCGTTCGTCGTTTAAAAGATTTAACTGGAGCTGAAGATTTAACGCGCTATGCTATTGCATTTGTCCTATCATTTCCTGAAGTCACAGCTGTCATACCAGGAATCAAAAATATTGAACATCTTGAAGATAATCTAAAACATGCAGAGTTTAAACTGGATCCGAAACTTAAAAAAGAAATGATAAGACTCTATCAAGAGGAGATTAAAGATCAACCTCTCCCCTGGTAATAGATGGATTGAATATCAACATAACAAGAGGTAAACATGGGAACACTCATCAATGCTGGAGCTATTATTGTTGCAACGCTTTTAGGAGTCATCTTTAAAAAAGGTTTACCTGAAAAAATCCAAAAAGGTGTAATGGTCGCACTCGGACTTGGATTAACTGCACTTTCATTAGGATGGTTTCTTAAAGATTTTTTCCAAATAGAAAATGGTCAACTTCAATCTGGAGGAGACCTTTTAATCATTGTATCACTGGTTATAGGTGTTATGATTGGTGAATGGATCGATATCGATACACGTCTTACCAGTTGGGCAGAAAGAATTGAAACGAAGTATAATCTTCCACCACTTGCTAAGGGATTTATCGCAGCTACACTTATCTTTTGTGTTGGAGCAATGGCTATTGTCGGATCTATTAAGGATGGTCTTTATGGGGACATGACAACCTTATTGATCAAAAGTGCTTTAGACTTTGTAACTGCAATGATTTTAGCATCTGTTTTAGGTATTGGTGTCATTTTTTCAGCCATCAGCGTTTTAATCTATCAAGGAGCCATCACGATACTATCCATATTTGGAGCAAATCTATTAACAGCAGAAATGATTTTATCGCTTTCAATGGTTGGTAATATTTTACTGATAGCTATCGGGATTAATTTTATGGAACTCAAACGTATCAAGGTTGCAAATATGTTACCTGCGCTACTCATACCCATTCTGTATCATGCGATCATGCTGATCTTTAGTTAGGAGAACCCATGACACATAAAAAAAAGACAATTAAATCTAGTTTAAAAGATTCCTGGATAGATGAACGCTCACTAAGGAGAAGACATGAAGCGAGAATATTAAGCGATCTTATGATGCGTTTAACAAACGAAGAACCTAAAGTATATCAAAGTCATATCATTGGATTTGGTAAAGCACCTATAGCCTCATCAAGAGATAATAAATATCCCTTTTTAATCGGTTTTGCTGCACGACAAAGACAGATTGCGATCTATTTATCTCCAGAGATCAATAAAAAGGTATTTGACCAACTCGGAAAACACACCAAAGGTGTCAATTGTCTCTATTTTCAAAAGATCGAAGATATCGATCTGATGACTCTAGAAGACATATTAAAAGAATCACTTCAAGAGATGAAGATGTTATGACAAACTGTATTTTATGTCAGTCACCGACAGTTGAGTTTAAACATCCGAAAACAGGTATGAGTTTTCATCAATGTCCAACCTGTCAGATCATTTTCAAAGATCAAACCGCTTGGCCATCAAGTGAGGATGAAAAAAGTAGATATTTAGAGCATCATAACGATATCACACAAAAAGGGTATGTCAATTTTTTACAAAACTTTATCGACCAGTCGATTGTTCCCTACATCCAAAAAGGAGATTTACTCGATTTTGGGTCTGGACCAGGTGGTGTTATGTCGACATTGCTTCATGCTATGGGATATAAAGTTGATTCCTATGATCCCTTTTTTCAACCCAATCTACCTGATAAGACATATGATCTTATTTTAGCAACCGAAGTCATGGAACATATTCATGATCCATTACAAGCACTTCAGTGGATCAACAGTCATCTCAAGAAAAATGGATATTTTTCTTTGATGACCCTATTTTATCCAAGTGATAGAAACCAATTCTTTGATTGGTTTTATATTAGAGACATCACGCATGTTGTTTTTTATTCACCAGCGACTCTAAAATTTATAGCTAAATACATGCGTTGGCAACTCATTTCTCATAACAGTCATCGCTTTGCTACATTTCAAAAAAAATAAAAGGCACTTGCCTTTTTTTATATGATTAGTTCATTTAGTGATATGATGAAGGAGAGGTGAGACAATGAACAAAATCGCTCTCATTACTGGAGCAACTTCAGGGATTGGCTATGCCAATCTTGAGTTGTTACTCAAAGAGAAAATCAATTGTATTGCAATAGCTCGTTCACTCGAAAAAGCAGGCAAGGTCAAAGAGAAGATGCGACCTTACCTAGAAGATGCATCACTTCATTTTGTGATAGGTGATCTATCTAACAAAAGACAAACACTTCTACTAATAGATGAAATCAAAACATATTTGGATCAATACGCTGATGGAAGACTCGATATTTTAATGAACATTGCGGGTATTGTATCATCTGGACTCCATCTCAATGAAGATGGCAATGAACTCACATTTGCAACCAATCATTTATCCGTATTTATGTTGACAACTGCACTCATTCCATATCTAGAAAAATCTATCGATCCGCGTATTTTAGTTGTTAGTTCACTTTCTCATTACCGCGCATCGATTAATTTTAACAATCTACAAAACAAAAAAATGTATAACATTCTCAAAGCATACAAACGATCAAAGTTATACAATGTTCTCTTTGTTAAAGCTTTTCATCAAAAGTATCTTCACTTACCAATATTTGCGATTGACCCCGGTTTAGTGAAAACAGAAATCGGACTCAAAAACACTTCACGTTTAGCTGCATGGGTTTGGAAACTCCGAGTATCTAAGGGAACTGATGCGTATTATCCTGCACACTTTATGGTCAGGATTGCACTTGACCCTTCCTATGTCACACAATCAGGTCTTTATTTTAAAGAAGGTATAGCGAAAAAATCAAACCCTGTAACCTATAATATGCATGTGGCACATCGACTTTGGGATGAAACAATGAGCATACTAAACAAATAAAAAAAGGAATCTAAGAT
>JAVEVJ010000100.1:0-2802 GCA_034005105.1 Acholeplasmataceae bacterium
GATGTATCTGTAATCTCAATCGATGAATTCATCATAACAACATTCTCAATCAAGACATTACCTCTGGTTTCACCAACTAAAACGGTAGATACACCGACACTACTTGTGACATCAATATGATCTAAAATGAGGTTCTTAATGATGGCATCTTCTGCATCTGAGAAAATACCACCTTTAACATTTCTATCGATGGAAAGATTAGATAACGTATGGTTATCACCATTAAGTGTTGTCCAAAGCTTCGTCGTTGATAGAACAACCCATGTGTAATCGGTAAAGTCAATATCTGCAGTTATCAAGAAGTATTTTGGCTTTTGATTTGATTCCGATAAGTGGATTGCATCATAAAATGCTTGTGGTGTTGCAATTTCAACAACTTCTTGACGGTTGATTTCATGTGATAAAATATTGGAATCACCGTTTAACTCAACATAGAAATGAATATAAATGAATTCTCCAACATCAAGATCGGTGAGTGTTACAGTAACACTATCAATTGTTTTTTGTTCACCTAAAATGATGGCTTCTTTGGTTTCAGTAGCATTGTTACTCAAAAGATAATAAAGCGTACCTTCAGGTTGAACAACGGTAACTGTGATTGTACTCAGTTTTTCTTCATAAAGTGCTACTGTCGATGTTGCATTTGTTATTTCATTAGGTGTCGATGGAGCATAGACAGTGACACTTTGATTGATCACCACAACATCTGTGTTATCATCTTTATTCGTGATAGTATACGTCACAGTATAGATATCAGGAGTTTCAATATCCACAGGATTACTGATAACCAGTGTATAATCCGTATCTTTAACAAGAAGTCCTTGTGATCCATAATAGTTATAGACTTTAGGAACATCTGGCGTAAATGAAGTACCAACTTCAACAGAAACAGTACTACTGATATCAGTTACTTCACCGAGTTTTACTCCTTCAACAGGTCTTGGTAAAGCTTCGATGCGATTGACAACTAAATTGGTTACATACGCAGGTTCACGCAAAACTTCAGTTGTCGAACTACCGCTTCGAATAAAGATACTTTGAAGTGATAATGCACCAATGTAAGTTACTTTGTCTGGAGTCATGGGTACTAATTGTCCATCTTCATAATAGAAAGCTTCAATGGTCTTGTTTACGAGATCAACTTCAACACGCAGTGTATACCATGTATTGATGTCAATAGGTGTTTTCATTAAATCACCATTGTCTGTTCGATAGAAAAGTGAAGCTCCATCTAAACCAAATCCGATAACTGGGCTACTTGATGATGACTGAATATTGACAGCTGAACCATTAGATGTTGTTGTCTGCAAGAGGTCAACTTCAATAACAACTAAATCATAATCATGTACAATCGGTGCTTCAATCTGTAATTCTTTGAGTGCTTCAATCTTTAATGCCTTTGATCCATCGGGTATCATAGGTGTTAATGTTGAGACAACTGTAAACAACGAATTACCTGATTTACCAGATACAGGACCCCATGGACCATCTTGTCCTAAAATATTACCATCTGTATAATCTTCAAATGTTTCATAAATCAGTGGTTCTGCATCCTCAGGATTAGGTAGAGCCAAAACAGTCGCTGTAAATTCTTTTTCACGGGTTGCGCTTCCCTTTGTCAGTGTTGCAGTTAAGGTAACTGTTTGGGTTCCTTCTTCATGTGTTGGTTGTGAAATCAAACCATTGGCTGCAATATACTCATTCTTATCGATATCCCACGAAATGGTGACGTCATCTTTTGTTGTCGGAAAAATGATTCGTGCAGATTGATTGGTTAAAGCGGACAAATCTCCTAACGTTAACCAGTCATAAGCAAGATCGACTAAATGCGCATCGGTTGCCATCCATTTAGCATAGAGTGTGATATCTTCTGTGACCAAATCTTTTGCAAAATTCCACTCATTCGTCAATGCTGATTCTTTATACCAGCCATCAAATGTAAATCCAGTTTTGGTCGGTGCATCGGGTTCTTCAAGCAGTTTGTTTTCTTCGACAACCGCTGGAAGTACAGCACTACCGCCATTTGATTCGAATGTGACATTATAGGTTGTTTTCTTACATGCCACAGCGAATAAAACAACGGTGACCAAAACAAATATGCTGAGTATTTTTCTCATATTTCCTCCCTTTTTATCCTAAATATTTGTTACAGGTGAATCCGGCCGCAGGAGCAACCACGAAAAGTAATTTTGCTGTTCGTGTCTGTCCTTCATATGACAGTGTGACATCAACAACAACTGGCCAGTTGTCGTTTAAACCAACGAAGTCTTCCTTAGGAATTCCCTGTTGATCCCTACTTTCAATCCAACATGTATCGGGTTGTGTAACGATACCTTCATCCGATATAATGTCTTTATTTCTAGAACTATATACGATGGTGACCCCTTTATAGGAAGTTGGAAGATTGAGATTGCCATCAGAGGTAATCACTGTTTTTGTTTTTTGTGACATACCCGATAAATCTTCAGCTTCCATGAGTAAAAGATAGGTTTGATCGATAATGTCTAAATCATCTTGATCATCGGTTGGTTTATTCTTACAGGCTGTAAGGATAAAGCCAATCAATAAGATGATCATTAATCCTAATATTTTTTTTCTCATCCTTAACCTCCTAATCATAAATGGTTTTGGTGTAGATAATATTTTGAGAGTAATTTCTATCTTCTACTACACCATCATCAGAGAGTAGATAACCGTGTATATATCCACTATCTGCCAAGTAAAAAGGCATATTCGAAAGTGGTATACCCCTAATCACTGCATCCAGAGTTAACAATGCAAGCGTATCGGGTTGATCCAATC
>JAVEVJ010000101.1:0-2795 GCA_034005105.1 Acholeplasmataceae bacterium
CTTGTTAAAATAAAGATAGCAAAGGAGTGAAGTTATGCGTTTAATCAGTGATCATGATGTGAATGAATTTTTACTGGGTAGACATGATCGACTTCATACGTTTTTAGGATCTCATCTGATCAGAGATGATCAAGGTGAGGTGATTTCAACTGAATTTACTGTCTATGCACCGAATGCCAAAGAAGTACGCTTAGCTGCCGAATTTAACGGTTACGAAAGTTGGAAACATGTATTAACTAAGATTCATCATATGGGTTTTTATCGAATTGAAATACCTGGAGATTTGACCTACAAGATGTATAAATATGAAATACATACACCAAATGGTAGAATTCTCTATAAAGCGGATCCCTTTGCTTTTTATGCTGAGGTGAGACCTGGAACAGCATCCAAAGTCTATGAAGTTGAGGGTTATACATGGCATGACCAAGACTGGTTTTATACGAAGAAAAAAGCCTATGAAGAACCACTTCTTATTTATGAGGTTCACCTAGGTTCATGGCGACGTAAATACGGTGCCTATAAACCGTATAATGAGGTCGTAGATGAACTGATTGATTATGTTAAAAAACAAGGTTTTACGCACATTGAACTGATGCCAGTCTACGAATACCCATTAGATGATTCATGGGGATATCAGGGTACAGGATTTTTCGCTGCGACATCCAGATACGGTGTACCGATGGATTTTATGTATTTTGTTGACCGTATGCATCAAGCAGGAATCGGTGTCATCATGGACTGGGTACTCGGTCATATCTGCAAGGATGCACATGGATTGTCATTCTTTGATGGGACATCTCTTTATGAATTTGATGATCAAGATCGTAGAGAAAACGTGACGTGGGGAACAGATAACCTAGATTTTTCTAAAGGTATTACACGCAGTTTCATGTTATCAGCACTCACCTTTTGGATGGAACATTTTCATATTGATGGTTATCGCATCGATGCTGTTTCAAATTTAATCTATTATTTAGGACGTAAGGATAAGGGTATCAATCAGGATGCAATCAACTTTATTCGTCAACTTTCATTTCATCTCTTTGGAAAAGATGATCGTTTGCTTTTCATGGCAGAAGATTCAACAGACTTTCCCTATGTCACACATCCCGTGGATGGTGGAGGAATTGGTTTTAACTACAAATGGAACATGGGATTTATGAACGATGTCTTAAAATATTTTAAAGAGGATCCCATCCATAGAAAATACCATCATGATAAGATTACATTTGGTTTAGTCTACGCATTTAACGAACAATTTATACTCCCTTTTTCACACGACGAAGTCGTACATATGAAGGGATCACTTGTCAATAAAATGCCAGGTGACTACTTTCAGAAAATGGCTAACTGGAGGCTTTTACTGACTTTATGGATGACACATCCTGGTAAGAAGTTACTCTTTATGGGACAGGAGTTTGCGCAGTTTTCTGAATGGGCTTTTCAAGGTGAACTCGATTGGCATCTCTTTGACTATCCAGCCCATCAAAAAGCTAATCGTTTCTTTATTGATTTAGCACATGTCTACCGGTATCATCCTGCACTCTATCAATATGATCATCACCCCAAAGGATTTATGTGGTCGGTTGTTGATGATCAGGATCAAAGTGTATTTTCATATATTCGAAGTAGCGATGATGAAGTGCTTGTTGTTGTGCTAAACATGACACCTAATGTTCATGCCACCTATGATATCGGTGTACCTTATGCTGGAACCTATGTGGAGCTTTTAAACAGTGATAAAGATATCTATTTTGGTAGTAACCAGTTTAATGGTGCTCCACTGACAACCATCAAAGGAAAGAAGAGTCAGTTTGACTACTTTATACAGCCGAAACTAGGACCTCTTTCAGGTATGATCTTTCGGTATCAAAAAAACAAGAAGAAATAAAAATCTCATCTCGAGCGAGATGAGATTTCTTTTTTCATTTGGTTGTTTCTCGTTCAATCAATTTGACATCGATAATATCGTGCAAACTATCCAGTTCAACTCCACGAATAAGTCGTGTCAGGTTGATAAATGATTGTTTACCCATAAAATTGACGGATTGATGAATGGTTGTTATCGATGGGGTTACCCATTTAGCATAAGGTGTATTATCGTATCCTATAATAGAGACATCTTTAGGTACTTTTTTACCCATTTTTTGCAGGATATTTAGCGACGTGAGAGCGAGTGTATCAGAGAACGCGAAGATGCCATCGATATCTTGGTTGTTTTTTAGAACTTCCTCCATCAATTTGACATCGGGATTGACTAAATCAAAATCAAAGATATCAGCATAGAGTTTATGTGCTTTGAGTTCATTTAGAAAACCAATGGTACGCTCCATCGTGGTCAGAAGAAAGGATGGTCCACGAAAGACAAGTAATTTCTTACAACCACTTTGAATCAGTTTCTTAGCAGCGAGTGCACCACCTTTGACATTATCTGATGTGATTGAAGGGATATTTTCATCTAAGATATGATCCACGGTAACAACCGGTATATTGAGTTCAGCAAGTTTATCGGTATTTGAGAAGTTGGATGCGATGATCAACCCTTCAATATTGTATTGTTCAAAGAACTTAAGATATTCGAGTTCACGATCAGGATCATCTTGAGTATGACAAAACATAATCTTGTAGCCATAAGCAGATGCTTGTGATTCAATACCTTCTAGGAGTTCACCATAAAAGGAAGGACCTATGTGAGGGACAATGACACCGATGATTTTTGAACTGCGGTTGGTAAGTGATCTCGCTAACTGATTGGGGATAAACCCAAGTTCTTTAATAATCTTTTCAACGAG
>JAVEVJ010000036.1:0-12622 GCA_034005105.1 Acholeplasmataceae bacterium
GAGAAAAAAATACTATCTCAAGATGAGAAACATCAAGTTGATGAACTGATATCATCTATTAAGGAGAACAAAGGACCTTTTGGACATCAAATCAACTACTTTGTAACCCATCAAAAAGATGTTAGTGATGAAGAGGCTAAACGTATTGGTACCTATGGATTTATCAAAAACGCATCATCTTTTGTAGGTGGTACAATCACCAATACACTTCACGCGATGGTTGATTATGGTTATCTCTTTGAAGAACTTATTTTGAAATTGACCCAATGTGGTTTTGCAACCTGCTGGTTAGCGGGAACGTTTGATCGAAAGGCTTTTTCACACTACATAAATGGTGATCTGATGATCCCAGCTATCACACCAATCGGTTATCCTGAAGACAGCATGTCACTACGTGAACGTGCGATTAGATTTGCCATAAAGGCGAATAGAAGAAACCCGTTTAAGGATATGTTTTTTCTCTGTGATATTTCTCATCCACTTCATGAGAAAACCGATCATCCATTAAAGCTTGCATTTGAACTTGTTCAACTCGGACCATCTGCATCCAACAAACAACCTTGGAGGTTGATTGTAGATGATTCAATCATTCATTTTTATTTGGAACGAACTCCAAACTATGGTGTTAATCGTCCCTTTGTCATTCAGGCACTAGACATTGGAATTGCACTGAAACATTTTGAGATTGGATTACATGAACTTAAAAAATTGTTTCATTACATGGTCATGGAACATCCCAATCCTAAAACGTTTGAATACATCATTTCTATCGTGATAGATAAATAAAAAACGGCTTAATTAAGCCGTTTTACTTTTTTGGAACGCGTACTTTTTTAAGTTTTGCAAAGTGAGGAAGTCCATCAACCAATGCTGCTTTAACATCACCTTGAATCAGAGGTAATGCATAATCAACATAATCTTGAGTTAATCCTCTACCACCAGGTAGTATCCATTCAAGTGGGACTTTTTGTTCTGTGTTTGCAGCAACCTTTAATGGAATGAGTGCATACTTAATCTTATAGGGATTGGATGATATACGCTTAAAGCCAACCATCTTATCTGTTGTTCCTCTAACCGCAGCTTGCACAGCTTTCTTACCCGCGTTATACGCTTCTTCAACATCCACTTTGGATGCGAGATGTGCAGCAGAACGCTGAATGAGAGAAAACTCAACCGCACGAACCTTCACATCAATACGGTTTGCTACTTGTTCAGCTAATACCTGCGCTGTACCACCGAGTTGAGCATGACCAAATGCATCACGTTTGAGTTCTTGATACATTTCAGGAATGTATTTACCTTCTTTGGTCTTAATACCTTCTGAAACTGCGACAATAACCTTACCTTTTTTCTTTAAGATTTCTTCAACCGATGTGAAGAATTCTTCGATGTCAAAAGCGACTTCAGGTAGATAAATGAGATCAGGACCTTGTCCCTTATATTGAGCAAGAGCAGCTGCTGCGGTTAACCAACCTGCATTTCTACCCATCACTTCAATAATCGTTACCTGCTTGGTATCATAGACGGTAGCATCATGATAGAGCTCCATAAATGTGGTTGCTACATATTTAGCTGCAGAACCATACCCTGGTGAATGATCGGTTGCATTTAAATCGTTATCAATCGTTTTAGGTACACCGATGATATTGCAATCATACCCAGATTTCTTAAAGAACTTCGATATCTTGTTACAGGTATCCATCGAATCATTTCCACCGTTATAAAAGAAATAACGGATGTTATACTTTTTAAACACTTCAAGCAGACGTTCATACTCGCTTGGATCATTTTTGGGATCCTTTAATTTATAGCGTACTGAACCGATCGCGGATGATGGTGTATGCTTAAGACGCATTAATTCATCGTGATCTTCTTGACCGATGTCATAAAATTCTTCATTCAACACACCTTTAATACCATGAACCGCTCCATAAACGGCGGTAATATTTTCTTGTTTTAAAGCTTCAATAAACACTCCAGCAGCACTTGCATTAATAACACTTGTTGGTCCCCCTGATTGACCTAAAAGTGCAGCTCCGACTAAATTTTTCATAAATGTATCATCTTCTTTCAATTTTATTTTCCACAAGACATTTTACCACAATTTATTCAAGATAAAAGAATAACGTGAAATAAATCGTTTTCATAATTTACCAAAATAAAAGGATGACGCCTATAAACCGTAGGGGCTATGTTATAATATGTATGCAGTAGGCTTTTTTTGTTGTGTAAGGGAGTTGAAACCTATGAAAATTGGCGTATTAACGTCAGGTGGAGATGCTCCGGGTATGAATGCTGCCATTCGTGCAGTTGTTCGTTCAGGAGAAGTTTATGGACATGAAGTTTATGGTATAAAAGATGGCTATCAGGGCATGATTGATGGAAAGATACAACTCTTGACCCATCAGAGTGTTTCAGGCATGCTGAGTTTAGGAGGAACCTTTTTAGGAACTTCCAGAGCCCCTGATTTTGTCCACTTAGAAGTTAGACAAAAAGCGGTTGAACACTTAAAAGAACATGGTATTGAAGGTTTAATTGTTATCGGTGGAGATGGTACATATCGCGGAGCGATGGATCTTGGAAAGATGGGTATAAAAACCATTGGTCTTCCAGGAACAATTGATAACGACATCGCTGGTACGGATTTCACCATTGGTTTTCATACAGCTGTTGAAACCATCGTCGATGCAATCGATAAACTAAGAGATACTTCAACATCTCATCAGCGTTGTTCAATCGTTGAGGTCATGGGTAGACAGAGTGGTGACCTTGCCCTATTTGCAGGTATTTGTGGTGGTGCAGAATTTATTATTACACCTGAAAACCCCATGAATAAAACTGAAATCATCGAAAAACTTAAAAAGCATAAAAGCGAAGGAAGAAGACATGCCATCATCGTCATCACAGAAAAGATTCTAAATGTCCATGAGTTTGCAAATGAAATCACTGAAAAATCAGGATTTTCATCAAGAGCAACTGTCTTAGGCTACATTCAGCGAGGTGGCTCACCATGTCCAGAAGATCGCATCTTAGGATCTCGCATGGGAACCTATGCTGTCGAACTTTTAAATGACGATATCTACGGTGTTTGTGTAGGTGTTAGAGACTCACGAATGGTTCATTTACCCTTCTCCAATGTGGTAGGTGTCAAGCGTCCTAAGAATGAACTCTATAATCTGGTTAAAAAGGTTTCATAATAAACTGAAATCATTTATAATAGTAATGGTAAAAAATGAAAAGAAAGGAAAATATCATGACAAAATACGTTTATTTATTTAAAGAAGGTAATGCAACAATGAAAAACCTTCTTGGCGGTAAAGGTGCAAACTTAGCAGAGATGACATCCCTTGGCATGCCCGTACCTCAAGGTTTTACCGTCACAACTGAAGCATGTAATGAATATTATCATCGCAACAAGATGATCACACCTGAGATCATTGAACAAATTTATGATGCTTTAGAAAAGACAGAAAAAGTAGCAGGTAAAAAATTCGGAGATCAAAACGATCCATTCTTAGTATCTGTTCGTTCAGGAGCGAGAGCTTCGATGCCAGGTATGATGGATACCATCTTAAACCTCGGATTAAATGACATATCTGTTATCGGTTTAGCAAAACTGACAAACAATCCTCGTTTTGCATATGATTCGTATCGTCGTTTCATTCAGATGTTTGCAGACGTCGTTATGGAAATCGAAAAGAGCAACTTTGAACATCTTCTAGAAGAAATGAAACATCAAAAAGGGGTTGAACTTGATACAGATTTAGATGCAGAAGACTTAAAGAATCTCGTAGCAAACTTCCTCAAGAAATACGAAGAATTAAAAGGTGAACCATTCCCACAAGATCCAAGAGTACAGTTGATCGAAGCGATCACTGCTGTCTTTAGATCATGGGATAACCCACGTGCAAACACGTATCGTCGTTTAAACCATATTCCTTACGAATGGGGAACAGCGGTTAACGTACAAGCGATGGTCTTTGGTAACATGGGTGATGATTCTGGTACAGGTGTTGCGTTCTCAAGAAACCCATCAACCGGTGAAAACGAACTCTATGGTGAATATCTTTTCAATGCACAAGGTGAAGACGTTGTTGCAGGTATTCGTACACCTAAACCTATCTCTGAATTAAAGAAAGACAATCCAGCGCTTTATGATCAGTTCTTCAGCATTGCGAAAAAACTTGAAGCACATTATCGCGATATGCAGGATATGGAATTCACCATTGAACGTGGTAAACTCTATATGCTACAGACAAGAAATGGTAAACGTACAGCACAAGCTGCACTCAAAGTTGCTATTGACCTTGTTAAAGAAGGCGTATTAACTGAAAAAGAAGCAGTACTCAAAGTTGAACCTGCACAACTCGATTCCTTACTCCATCCACAGTTCAATCCAGCTGCACTTAAGAAAGCTAGAGTTATTACAACAGGTCTCAACGCATCACCAGGTGCTGCAACCGGTCGTGTGGTTTTCACCGCTGAACGCGCAAAAGAACTTAAAGCTAAAGACGGACTACCCGTTATCCTTGTTCGTCAAGAAACATCACCCGAAGATATCGATGGCATGATTGTCTCATCAGGTATTCTGACATCACGTGGTGGTATGACATCTCACGCAGCTGTCGTTGCACGCGGTATGGGTACATGCTGTGTTGCTGGTGCAGGCAGTGTTCATGTCAATGAAAAAGCGAGAACCTTTGAAGTGGGCGGTGAAACATTTAAAGAAGGCGATTGGATTTCACTAGATGGATCAACCGGTAAGGTTTATGGTGAGAAAGTAGAAACTCAAGATGCAACAGTCTCCGGTGATTTCGAAACACTCATGACGTGGGCTGATAAATATAGAGCACTCAAAGTCAGAACGAATGCTGATAATCCGAGAGATGCTAAAGTTGCCTACTCCTATGGTGCTGAAGGTATAGGATTATGCCGTACTGAACATATGTTTTTTGAACCCGATCGTATTCCAGCTGTTCGTGAAATGATCGTTGCTAAGAATAAAAAGGAAAGAGAAAAGGCATTAGCTAAACTTCTTCCTATGCAAAGAGAAGACTTTATCGGTCTCTATAAAGAAATGAAGGGTTATGCCGTAACCATTCGTTACTTAGATCCACCTCTTCATGAATTCGTACCAACCGCTGAAGCAGATATTCGTGCATTAGCAAAGGAAATGGGTTTATCTTTTGAAGAACTATCCAAAACTATTGGAGAATTACATGAAACAAATCCAATGTTAGGACATCGTGGTGTACGTTTATCTGTAACCTATCCAGAAATTGCAGAAATGCAGACGAGAGCGGTTATTGAAGCAGCTATTCAGGTAAATAAAGAAGGACTTAATGTCACACCTGAAATCATGATTCCACTCGTTGGTGAAGTCAAAGAACTACAGTATGTTAAAGAAGTTGTTGTTCGTACAGCGGACAAAATCATCAAAGACTCAGGTATTGATCTTAAATATCTCGTGGGTACAATGATTGAAATTCCAAGAGCAGCAATCACTGCAGATATCATCGCAAAAGAAGCAGAATTCTTTAGCTTTGGTACAAATGATTTAACACAGATGACCTTTGGTTTCTCAAGAGACGATGCAGGTAAATTCTTAAGTGATTACTACGATAAGAAAATCTTTGCAAGTGATCCATTTGCTCATATCGACCAAACAGGTGTTGGTAAATTGATGGAAATGGCAGTTGAACTTGGTAAAAAGACAAGACCTGACATTAAACTTGGTATTTGTGGAGAACACGGTGGAGATCCTATCTCTGTTGAATTCTGTCACAATATTGGTTTATCCTATGTCTCATGTTCACCTTTTAGAGTGCCCATTGCAAGACTTGCAGCAGCACACGCAAACATTAAAAATCCAAGATAAATCACAAGATAAAAGTCTGACGAATCTGTCAGACTTTTTTTGTATGTAGAGGTTTTGCTTAGAAAAAAACGTTTTCAATTGAAGGGGTATAGGTTGCACTATTATATCATGATATAATACACTCGGGAATAATCGACAACTAGATGTTCCAGGGAGTAATAAAAGCATGCGCAAAACTAAAATTGTAGGGACATGTGGACCTGCATCAGAAAATAGATCAACACTCAGACAGCTCATCTTATCAGGTGTAAACGTGGTACGTAACAATTATTCACACGGAGATCACGATGAACACATACATCGCTTTAAATTGGTTCATGAACTCAATGAAGAGTTGGGAACTTATGTAGGAACCATGATGGACACGAAGGGACCCGAAATTAGAACACATCATTTCAAAGATAGTGAAGCTTATATCAGACAGGGTCAATCAGTGACGATTCACATGGATGAAATACTTGGTGATGACCAAGCGTTTTCAGTGACCTATAGTAATCTTTTTGATGATGTCGAAGTGGGAACGACACTTTTAATTGATGATGGTTATCTTGCCTTATTGGTTATCGAAAAAGATAAGGAAACACGAACACTTATTACGGTTGCTAAAAACAGTCACATGATTAAAAATCGTCGTGGAATCAATGTGCCCAATACCATTTTAAATATGCCGTTTTTATCACCCAAAGATATCTTAGATATTAAGTTTGCTTGTCATCATAATTACGATTATATCGCTGCATCCTTTACACGCAGAAAAGAAGATGTTCTAGCCATCAGGGATCTTTTACAAAAAGAAGGCAAAGACTATATTAAAATTATCGCTAAAATCGAGAATCAAGAGGGAATTGACAATATCGATGATATCATCGATGCCGCAGACGGTATCATGGTTGCTCGCGGGGATTTAGGCGTTGAAGTCTTTGCTGAAGATCTTCCTCAGATGCAAAAGAGCATTGTTACCAAATGTCAACAAAAAGGAAAACTCGTGATCGTTGCTACACAGATGCTCGAATCGATGCAAGAAAATCCAAGACCAACGAGAGCTGAAGTATCCGATGTAGCCAATGCGGTCTATGATGGAACGGATGCAACGATGCTTTCCGGTGAGATGGCTCAGGGAAGATATCCCATTGAATCGGTTGACTACATGGCTAAAATTACAGAAAAAGCAGAAAAACATGTCGATCACCGTAAGTTTACCGAACACGCACTCCAAGAAGGAGATAACCTCCTCGATGCCATATCATTTGCAGCTGTTCAAGCAGCTATTCATTACAACGTCAAAGCAATTATAGCCTATGGCTATAAAGCAACTGACAATCTATCTAAATATCGTTCGATCGCACCGATTATCGGTGTGGTGGATTCCTATCATAAAGCAACATCCTTATCCCTGTTTTATGGGGTATTTCCTGTCATCGGTGAAGATGAACTGGAAAGAAGACTCAAGAGTCTAGGTGTCAAGCAAGGTGATACGATTCTTGTGGTTCATAAATATCGTATTGAATTTATTAGCTACACCGAATGAATGATGATAAGCATCATTCGTGATGCTTTTTTCATTGAAATAGGCAACTATTAAACATTAAAATAGATTAAAACAGTCAATAAGGAGGATCACATGACAATCGCACTGGCAGGTATCGGAGAGAACATCATGTTCGTTTTTGGGGGATTAGCATTGTTTCTATTCGGGATCACTTTTATGAGTGATTCACTTAAGGCAGCTGCAGGGAGTAAACTCAAATCGATTATTGAAAAAGCAACCAATACACCACTCAAAGGTATTTTAGTGGGTATTATACTCACCGTATTAGTTCAGTCATCATCAGGAACGACCGCACTCACCATTGGATTACTCAGAGCTGGACTCATGACATTACCTCAAGCGGTTGGTATTATCATGGGAGCTAATATAGGTACCACAGTGACAGCATTTATTATTGGTCTTCCGATTGCAAAATTTGGTTATATCTTTTTAGGTATTGGTGTCATTATGACCTTTGTCGGTAAAAGGAAAATTCACCACATCGGTGGCGTACTGACAGGCTTAGGGATGTTATTCGTAGGACTCGATGTCATGGGTTCTGGCCTAAAGCCATTAGCCGATACACCCGAAGCAGAACAGATGTTTACGATCTTCTCTCAAAACTGGTTTTTAGGTACTATTTTTGGTACAGTTTTTACAGCCATCGTTCAATCCTCCTCAGCATCCATAGGTGTTCTAGAAAAGCTATATGCACTAAATGCTGAAGGCATTAACACGATCACTTTAGGTGGTTCAATCCCCATTCTACTTGGGGCTAGCATTGGGACGACAGTCACGGCAGGATTGGCTTCAATTGGCGGTAATACGGAATCCAAACAAGCAGCATTCATTCACTTTTTGTTCAATGTGATCATGGCTGTTGTCTTCTTGATTGTACTCGTTCCATATCGACAACTCGTCATATGGTTTGAAAAAACATATCTTGAGGAATATTCGATGTTATCGATTGCGTTTGCTCACGCTTTCCAAAAGATTGTCACAACAATTATCTTGTATTTTTTTATTAAACAGATGATTATGTTTGCCAAATTCGTTTTCAAGGATAAGGGTAAAAAACACATTTCTGATGATATGTTTGATGAAAAAATTATTTCCGAGAGCCCTCCATTAGCACTTGAAGTCGCTAAACGTGGTATTCTATCCATGGGAGCAGTTATCAAAGAATATTTTGAAATTGTAAGAAATTACAGTTTCAAAAACAATCCCAAAGCTGTTGAAGAAGGCTATACACTTGAAATGGTTACAGATACCTATGATATTAAACTACATGACTTCTTAATCAAGACATCGATGGCTGGTTTAAGCAAAGAAGACTCGGCTAAGCTTTCAAGAGACCTTGATACAATTAAAGATTTTGAACGCATCGGAGATCACTTAACCAATGTCTTAGATTTCTTTAGAGAACGTTATGAAGAGCAACAAACCATATCTCAAAATGGAACCATGGATCTATTTGAACTTTATCAAGCACTCAGTGAAATGTTAAATGACACACTTGAAGCATTTAAAAACCAAGATGTTGAATTGGCCAAAAAAGCGATTATCATGGAAGATAAGATTGATGAACTAGAAGAAATGTTTAGATATCGCTATATCGAACGTTTAAAAAACTTAGAAATCACTGCAATCAATGCAGCTAATTATCCAGATATCTTAGCAAATTTAGAAAGAATTGGAGACCATTTGATGAATATTGCGAGCTCAGTCATCGAACCGATGTATGTTCCACAAAGCATCATTGTTCCCAAACCACATGAAATAGATAAGGACATTTAAAAGGAAGTGAAAGTTCTTGTTTGATCTTAAAGCACCCTATACACCCAAAGGTGACCAGATTAAAGCGATTCAGCGATTAAAACAAAATATTGATGATGGATTAAAGGAACAAATCCTTTTAGGTGCAACCGGAACAGGAAAAACTTATACGATTGCTAATATCATCCAGATGTTACAAAAAAAGACACTTATCCTTGCTCCAAACAAAACCTTAGCTGGGCAACTCTATGGCGAGCTTAAGGCTTTTTTTCCTAACAATCGAGTCGAATATTTTATATCGTATTACGATTATTATCAACCTGAAGCTTATGTCGTTTCAAGCGATACCTATATCGAAAAAGACTCATCGATTAACGATGAAATCGACGAGATGCGGCATGCGGCGACCTCTTCACTCCTCGATAGTGAAGATGTCATTGTGGTTGCATCCGTTTCGTGTATCTATGGCATTGGTGATCCAGATGACTACAAGCGTGCGATGATCTTTGTTCGTGCAGGTGAACCTTTTGGTCGTGACCGCTTGATCAATAAGTTGGTTGAACTTACCTATCAACGCAATGATATCGATTTTCATCGTGGCACGTTTAGGGTCAGAGGTGATTCGGTTGAGGTTATACCCGCATATGAAAGAGCTCAGGGCATTCGTATTTCATTTTTTGGAGATGAAGTTGATGAAATCAAACGAGGGGATGTCTTAACCGGACAACCCATTGAGCAATTAAGCTATATCTCTATTTTTCCTGCAACACACTTTATGACAGATAAATCGAAAATGCAAGAATCGATAAGACGTATAAAAAATGAACTTCAAGAACAGATTGCCCATTTTAAAGGTGAAAATCTCTTATTAGAAGCACAGCGTATTGAACAACGAACACGCTATGATGTTGAAATGCTCGAAGAAATCGGTATGTGTAGTGGTATTGAAAACTATTCAAGACATCTATCACTTAGAGAAGCAGGAGAGACACCAGCGACGCTGATTGATTTTTTTGGAGATGATTTTTTAATGATTATCGATGAGTCACATGTGACCATACCTCAGGTAAGAGGTATGTATAATGGTGACCGCTCACGTAAAATGACACTCGTTAACTACGGTTTTAGATTGCCATCAGCGCTCGACAATAGACCACTTCAATTCAATGAATTTGAACAAAAACTGGATAAAGTGATCTATTTATCTGCAACCCCAGGAGCGTATGAACTCGATAAGCAAATTCCAGTTGTCGAACAGATCATCAGACCGACCTATCTGCTCGATCCTGAAATTGAGGTTCGACCCACACTTGGTCAGATGGATGATCTCTACTTTGAGATCAAAAAGAGAATAGAGGCCGGTGAACGCGTCCTAGTGACGACACTCACCATTAGAATGTCAGAAGATCTTACGGGCTATTTTAAGCAACTTGGTTTAAAAGTAGCTTATCTACACTCTGAGATTAAATCACTCGAACGCATTACCATTTTAAGAGACTTAAGACTCGGTAAATACGATTGCTTAATCGGTATTAATCTTCTTAGAGAAGGACTTGATTTACCTGAGGTCTCACTCGTTGCTATATTAGATGCAGATAAACAAGGATTTTTACGCAGCGAACGAAGTTTAATTCAAACCATCGGTCGTGCGGCTAGAAATCAACACGGCAAAGTTATTATGTATGCGGATAAGATGTCGGATGCGATGATCTATGCCATCAATGAAACCAATCGAAGAAGACAACTGCAACTCAACTTTAATCTTGAAAATCACGTGGAACCTGTATCTGTTCAAAAGGATATTCGTGATAAGATTAGCATGCGTGAAGACATCATTGAAGAACCGAAATCAACTGAAGGATTAACACTCAAACAAAGAGATAAGATGATTAAAGAACTTGAATCAGAAATGCGTGAAGCAGCTAAGCAACTCGATTTTGAGAGAGCAGCTGAGCTCCGAGATCTCATCTTTGAATTAAAGGCGGAATCAAACGATGCCTAAGATGTTTGATCTACAAAAACTGATCGATTTAGATTATGAGCGGAAGGTATCTACCTTCCGCGCTTTACCCATTACTGGCAAAGATATCATCTTAGGAGATTCGATGATCAGTCTTTTGAACTTAAGAAAATATGATCTAGGTGATTGGATCAACATGGGAATTGCAGGAGATACGACAGAAGGTGTCATGAACAGACTCGACGCAGTCCATCGACAAAAGCCTAAGCGTGTGATTTTAAATATTGGATCCAATGATTTAGTGAGATTAAATCGTTCGCCGAATGAAATCATCTTAGCGATCACCTCGATTGTTCAATCGTTAGCATTACATGCTAAGGTTTGGGTACTTACATTGACCCCAATCAACGATCAGCTAGATCTTTCAAATCATACCTATATCGCTGGAAGAAAAAATGCAGATATCCTAGATATCAATCAGAAGTTAAAAGAAACATCACTCAATATCATCGATACTGCAACACCTTTAATGGATTCATCATTGAGTTTGCACGAAAATCTCACCAGTGATGGTATTCATTTAAACGATAGAGGATATCAAATCTTTATACAGACGTTAAAAACATCATTAAAAATCCAATAAGGAGTGAACATATACCTTTTGGATGGAAAGCATGATATGTTAAGATAGAGTTGGAGTTGATTAAATGAACGCACAAACACATTATGAGATGGGTCTCAAACATTATCTCTTAAATACACCTAGAAAAAATATAATGGTAGCCATTGAACACTTTAGTCAGGCGGTTGCTTTAGGTCACGCAGATGCTCATTATTTTTTGGGCAGATTTTATGGATTGGGTGATGGCATTTCATTAGATTTTGCTAAAGCAAAAGATCATTATGAAAAAGGTTTATCTCTAGGTTCCTATAAATGTGGGTATGCTTTAGGCTTACTCTACCATTCGGGTTTAGGTGTTGAAAAAGATGAAGATCAGGCCAAACTTTATTTTCAACAAAACTATGAAATCCTACTTTCAGAAGCACAGGCTCAAGATCCTGTAAGCATGCATATTTTAGGCACGTATTTCTATTACGGATTTGCTGTTCAGCGTTATATTTTTCAAGCGATGGAATGGTTTATCAAAGCAGCTGACTTAGGATATAGTGATTCACAGTACATGTTGGGTATGATCTATGAAACCATCGGACATGATCAAAAAGATCAAACGAAGGCTAATCATTACTATGAACTTGCTGCAAAACAGGATCATCCGTACGCACTCTACGCTTTAGGAATCAATGCACTAGAAGAAGAACGCTACAGGGATGCTGTATTTCATTTGGAAAAAGCAGCCAACCAAAACTATGCATTAGCTGCCTATAGTTTAGCGATGTATTACCACGAAAAAGAACCAAGATATCCACTTAAAGCATTTGAGTGGTTTATGGTTGCAGCCAAACAAGATCATACAGAAGC
>JAVEVJ010000102.1:0-1439 GCA_034005105.1 Acholeplasmataceae bacterium
GCTCCCTATGTGATTGATCAAGATGATGTGAAATCAGATGCATGGTGGACAACCAACATCAATAGCATTGCGATAAGTGATCTTTGGGGACTAGACGAACACAACATCTTTGCACTCAATCATTATCTTGTGCTACTAAAACCACTTATCGAAGTAACCATCGTTTATAATTTTGATATTGATGGTGAAATTATTCATATCAGACAAGACGAAGTGTTTGATCATGAAGCACCTATCGTAGCAGGTTACACGTTCGTTGGATGGTATAGTGATTCAGCTCTTGAAACATCTTATGAAGAAAATCCCGTGATTGTAGCACCTTTGACGATTTATGGTAAGTATGAAGTTGTACCAGCATCACCGGTATCCTTTGTCACAGGTGTTGATGGCTTAAGTGTACCCACTCAAGACATCAACTATGGCGAATTAGCAACCGAGCCTTCTCTTGATGATCAAATGATTGAAGGTGTGTTAAAAGAGTTAACAGGCTGGACATTAAATGGAGAACCCTTTAGCTTTGCATCACCGATCACTGAAGCTATCGAATTAGTTGCTGTTTGGGAAACTGTTGAATTCACGGTTACCTTTGATGGAGATAATCCTGTTTTAGTACCTTATGGTGAACTCGTCTCAGAACCCGTTGATGTTCCTACACATTATTTTAGTGAAGTGACATTTAAAGAATGGCAGTTATCGGGAACAGCATACGATTTTAATCAACCTGTCATTAGTGATTTGAGCTTGGTTTCAGCATATAATGAACCTGTAAGTATCAGCATTGATACAGTTGAAGAGTTTTATCATATGGCAACGGTTGAATCAACATATAATTATGTGTTATCAACCAATTTAGATTTTACAGGATATGTGTGGAATTATGTGAATACATCATTTAAGGGTAACTTGGATGGTCAAGGTTATACTGTCTCAAATATTCAGATGCTTGGTTTAACAGGTTATGCTGGTATTTTCCCAAGAGCTAATGGTGCGACCATTAGAAATCTTGTTGTTGATGGTATCACGATTCAAACAACAGCACGTGCTGGTGTACTTATCGGTCGTGTTGAAAATGGTGATACATTGATTGAAAATGTTGTTGTTAAGAATTCATCTGTTGAAGGTTCTGACTCTAATGGTGTCGGTGGTTTAATTGGACATGTTTCAAGAAAGACAGAAGTTTATAATGTGGCAGTCATCAATACAACCGTATCCAACGTGGATGATCCTAACGTTGGTGGCTTAGTGGGTCGTGTTGATAGTGCACCACTTTTTGCAGATGATATCTTGATTTCAAATGTTCAAGTTACCACGACGACAACCAAAGATAGTGATGCAGGAGCATCCGCATTTGTCGGTTATGTAAGGGATAATGAGAACAGTTTAGTAAGTGCAATGCGTATTATTATTCTAGACACAACAGTGAGTGGTAATCGCAGCGG
>JAVEVJ010000102.1:1539-2753 GCA_034005105.1 Acholeplasmataceae bacterium
ATGCCTTTATTGCTTTCAAAAGCAAAAAATGAGAACTTCGTACCTGTACTTGATCAAAACGAAAAGTTCATTGGTATTGTGACAAGAAAGAAGCTTATCGAATATTTCTTTGAACATAATTTCATGGTTTTATAAAACAATGAAATGACGCTTCATGAAGCGTCATTTTTTATGCTTTCAGTCTTTGTTTTAAGTCAATAATATGTTAAAATACTTTCAGGGGTTTGAAAGTACATGAAATATTTATTAATGTATAATCCGGTGAGTGGTAGATCCAATTTTAAGATGAATTTACCATTGATCCAAAAGATTTTTGACAAATCTCATCACAAACTTTCTATCTATGAATCTAAAGCATCTAAAGATTTAGAAAAGGTAGCTTATCAAGAAGCACCCAACTATGATGTCTTTTTAGTTGCGGGTGGCGATGGAACAGCCAATGAAGTGCTAAACGGTATGATGAAATCATCTGTTAAGCCTATCTTAGGTCTTTTACCAGGTGGTACTGCAAACGATACTGCAGCTATTTTAGGCATTAATAAGAGCATTCGTAGATCGTTGAAAATCTATATGAATGAAACCCCTGCATTAATTGATGTCAATCAGATTAATGACCAATATTTCTTTTATACGGTTGCTTCTGGATTGCTGACAAGAGTTAGCTACGAAGTGTCTCGAAGACATATTAAGAAATATGGTTATCTTGCATATATGATCGCAGCAGTTAAAGATTTATCCAACGAATACAGATACCCCGTCCGTGTAAAATACGATGACCAGGTTGTATCTATGGAATGTGCAATGATCTTAGGTCTGAGTTCCAATCGCGTAGGTGGTATGCGACTGATCAATTTTTCACGCTCCCATCTCAATGATGGTTTATTTGAACTCAGATTATTTAGACGTGTTAAATCATTTTGGAGATTTAGATTGTTATCTTCATTTATTAGAGGTGGAAAGAAGTTAAGAGAAGATTTACATATCGTTAGCAATCACTTTGAAATTGAGACAAGTTCAAATGTTGATTGGAACGCAGATGGTGAGTTTTCTTGCAAAGGCAGCATCGTCATTAAGACGTATAGGGAAGCTTTGAGTGTATTTGCGCATCCCAGAGTAAAGAAAAAGTATTTTTTGCCGAAATAGCTCAGTTGGTAGAGCAGCTGTCTCGTAATCAGCAGGTCGTAGGTTCGAGTCCTATTTTCGGCACCATTTTT
>JAVEVJ010000003.1:0-55444 GCA_034005105.1 Acholeplasmataceae bacterium
ACGTAAAGTACTATAATGAAATACGCACAGCTTATTCTCTAAAATATAAAAGCCCAATTCAATATCGAATTGAGCAATTATATTTATAAAACTTTTTTAATGTCTACAAAGTCTTTACTATTTCAAAACGAATGGGGCTTTTTAAAGATTCTAATCTTTACCAATTAAAAGGTTCGACGATGATCTGACTAAACATCTCATATTCATCATAGATACCCGCAATCATGACCATATTTTCAATGTAGACTTGTACACTGTCATAATCCGTTAGGTCAATCGATACATGATAGACATTGGGTATTTCTGTTTCAGTAATCGAATCAATTTGAGGTTCGCTTAAGAAACCTCCATAGATCATCATGATCTCTTCAAGTTCTTCAAGCGATACTTCATAGGTGAACGCAATATCAAAACCTAAATTTGTTTCATTCATCACGTAAGCATCGTTCATCACCTTGGTTGTTACATCAATCAATATGCGAAGCATTCCGCCGACAATTTCTTCATCACCTTTGATTTCAAGTAGGAGGTAATATCCTAGGTCATCTTCTGTTGTGATATAGGTTGAACTGGTTGCTCCACTGATGAGTGTTTCTGTAAAGGTATAGGGATTAACGCGATACCATTGTAATGTGTATCCATCTTCAATCTCCTGATCATCTAGTGTAAAGATGCCAACATAATCTAATAAAAGTCCATAGCCAACGAAGGGTTGTGAAATATCTGTTATCCACATGCTCATATCGATAGAATAACCTGAGAAATAGGTATCAATATCCGTATATTCCACCCAAACTGAATTGGAAATGAGACCCGTATCGGTTATTGCTCTAAGAGACATAGAACCTGTTAATGAAACATAGAAATTATCATAATAGCTTGTAATTGGTCCATAGCCATCTTCTAGTGTTAGCCATTGTTCACCGATATCATCATAGTATTCTAGTGTGTAATACTCGATACCAATTGTCCATGGATCAGGAAGCATCAAGTAAACGAGCATTTCATCACTTGATTCACCAGACCATTGGCGTTCAATCTCATGGATGTATAAACCTCTAAACTCACCTTCTGGAATCGTTTGATCTGGTGCCGATAAAACGCCTAATTCACCGGGTGTGAAAGGAATGACATCCTCATAAGGATAAATGGTTAATTCAATTTGTTCATTTAAGATGGTTTCTCCATAGGTGATCGTAACATTGAGTAAGACACCAACTTCTGTTTCACTTTCTACAAATGTGATTTCATAACCCAACATGCTTGCCAGATCATCACTTACTTCATCGATAGCATAGGTATATAAACCGCCATAGACAGGACTTGTGTTGGGTAACAGATAGGTCAATCCATCCTTATACTGCAAATCATAATTATTCAATAGATAAAGTTTAACAAATGCTGCAATTTCTTCTTCCGTAAATGATGTACTTCCAATGATATCTACTTCATCAATGATATAACCTGTCCACATTTCTCCCATGACTGTCCACCAATAGGTGTGGTTGAAAAACTTAAGGATGACATCTTGATTTGCAAAAGGTTCAAGTTGGTCATAGAGTTCATACTGTTCAGTGAATAAGGATATTGTATGAACACCATCTGTTAGGAAGTATTCATCGGTAGAGATGTTATAGAGTAGATAACCCTCGACTTCATAATAATGGAGCTGATTTGTCGATTCTGTTGACATATTCGCCAGTGCTTCTAATGTACCTGGGGTTACGATCAGAGGTTCATAGACTGATGTACCAAGGACATGATAATATGATTGATCATCAAATCCATCAATCATGATCGTTCCTAGATCGTTTCGATGTTGACCGAAGATAATGATTTCATCACCTTCTTCAAGTCCATAGTAGTCATATGCATAGAGATAAAGTGAACTTGATTCTTCCTGCAAGATATAGGTGTAATCATTTAATTTAGCAGCAACAATGACGGTTAACTTACCAAATTCTCCTTCGGATAGACCATAGAATTCTTCAATCGTAAGCGTTGGATAAGGAGCAAGTGTTAATTCAAAAACATGTTCGTAGGTGAGTTCTCCGATCGTAGCTGTCACTTCAAATTCGATAATGATTTCAGTATCTACATTAGCAAATGTGAAATATTCAAGATCAAAATACGCTGCATTATCACCAATGATTTCCCAAACGAGTGTTGCTCCTAACACGGGCATTTCACTTGGTAATTCAAGAACTTCGTTTGGTCTCCAAATACGACCTTCTAAACTGGTTGTACCCAAAGAAATGAGAGCATCCATCTTTTCTTGATCCGTATCATAATCTAGTATAAAATCTTCTTCACTAGGCACCATCAACAAACGATCAGGTGCTTCTGGATCATCATCAAAGGTTGGAAGAACAAAGCCACGTACAACCACACGTAATTCGTTATACTGATGGATTAATTCTGGATTATACAAGCCCATATCTTCAAACATATAGATGGGAACATAAGGAATAAATTCAGATGGATTGGATTCAAGACTTAGCAGTGGGAAGAATGAATCTTCCATGAAAGAAACAATTCCAATCGTTTCAATATAGCGTCCATAGTTTTCAGGTAAACTCATATCAATGGCATTCATTTCAGTGATGGTAAGCTGTTCTGCAATAAGTGGTGATGGAACATTGGTTGCTACAATCTCTACAAGTTCTGTTAATTCATCATCCCATATCAATTTCATACCCATTTCTATGGTTACTTTACCTGTTACAACGATTTCATCGCCAAGATTGACTTCAAGTGCTTTCGCAATAAACATATATCCGGTTTCATCAGCAATAATCGTGGGTCCATCTTCAAATGCTTGAAGTACGACCACACCTCGTACTGTAAATACGTCATCCACTTCACCTGCTAAGAATTCAGCTATAGTATCCGTCACAAGAGGTTCGATGATAAGATCAAACTCTGCATAAGCTGTTTGATCATTGGATGTGATTGTAGCGACGATAGTCACGATGGTTGATTCTATGACTTCATCTGATACTAAGCCGGTTGTTACATTGTAGAGTTCAGCATTACCCGAGGTTACTTCGTATGAGACATCAAAGATAAAGGGTGCATGTGTATAAGGTAGTAACCAAGTAACACCAGGTCTTAAAATCTTTTGATTAAATTCGCCTACCAGTTCATCAGCTAAATAATCGACAAGTTCTTGTCCTTCGAAAAGGATAATATCACCAGGACGATCAATAAATATGACTGCTTGATAACTGACAAGTTCGCCCTGATTCAACCATAATCCAGTAACTTTAACAGCCTGATTAATGAATGGTGTCATATCTGTAGATGCAACAGTTCCCAATGGAGACATCAGGTTTACCATATGTTCATCATTATCTATGAGTGCATAATATCCTGGTGATGTTTCAATCAATTGTCCCATGACTTCAACATATTTAATCATAATGCTTGGATCAACTAAATCAATTTGTGATAATTCTGATACCGTATACTGTTCAGCAATTGTTGGAATAGCTTGATCATGTGCAATCACAAAATGAATAAGTTTTGAAGGATCATTCGCCAAAAGTGTCATACCAGAAGCTTCCATTTTGGTAGCTTGTAGAATGACGAGATCCCCAACACTATATTCACCTTGTGGTGAATTGGTTAATGCGACACCTGATTCATCAGCGACAATCATCACTTCGAAAGGTGTGATAAACATAATGACTGCTTTTACATAATGCAGTTGTTCATCATCCTTTGCTAAGAGTTCAGCAATCGTAAATAATTCTAAAGGCACAACATTAAGAACAATATCTACATCACTTGTTGCTTCATTCATGCTCAAAGTTGCATGAAGTGTAATGGTTGTTTCAACTTCAATATTAGGATTAACAATCATACCTTCAACTACTTTGGTTGCATCCAGAACATCAACTTCGTAAGTGACTGTCATATCAAAGATATCATGTGCTTCAGGAAGATCCAAAGGCATTCCTGGTGAATATGTATTGCTTTCTAGATATTCTTTGAGTAAGGTTGCGATATGATCGACCAGTTCCTGATCGGTATAATCAATGATGATATCTTCAGGTTGTCCGCTATAGATAAACATGAGATAGGGTTCATCATCAAAATTGGGTAGAACATAACCACGAATGCTGATTTCTAAACCGATGAGTGAATGTAAGAGTTCAGCATCTTCCATTTCAAAGATCATCACAGGGACACTTACTTCATTTGTAACCAGTGTAAAGGTGTGATCTTTGTCACTCCAAACCAAATTTCCTGTGATTTTAAAATATTGACCCCAATAAACAGTTTCATAAACGTCAAAACTCTTGAACTGTTCAGCAGTCACCTGAATGGGAGTAAGTGGATTTGCTACGTCTACTGCTATCGTACTGACAAGCGGATTATCGATACCTGTCAAAATGACGAGATCCATCATGCTATAGCGATATCCATGTACGGTTACATGTTTACCAACTTCAATTGTTACATCTGCTTCAATTGGCAATATAGCACCTGTTTCATCGGCAATAATCGTAAGTTTCATTTCTCCTTGATCAATCATAAAGACAACAATACCTTCTACCACACCGTAGCTTCCTTCATCAAGTGCGACAAATTCATCAATCGTAAGTATTTCCGTTGGTTTTAAAATCAAGGTGACATCGCGGTATGCACTATCTTCTCCAAGGGTGACAGTCATTCTGAGTGTTATGTTTCTTTCAATTGTCGTTGGTTGGAAAACACCTGTCAACGGACTAAAGTAAGCTGCATGATCACCTGATGTCACAAATGATAACTGTGCACCATAGATTTCTTCAGTCGTTGGTAACGACAATGTTTGTGTGCTATAGAAGACCTTTTCATCAAGCATCATTTCTCCAAAGTCTAAAATAGCTTCAATCTTATCGGTATTCGTTTGTGCAATATATTCACCTGCAACACTTGGATCATAAAGGATATGCCATGTACCATTTGCCATATTATAGCCGTGAATAATCGCACGCATTGAAATCATTTCTCCTGTATGCCCATCAAATGGATTGCTCATAGGATCAATTGATTTAACATTGATATCAATGCGATTACCAGATCCTGCTTCAGCAAGACTAAAGGGATAGGACACACCAGAAAAAATAATGCCTTGAATGGTTATAGTCTGTCCCATCATAAACATATTTTCAGGATTGCTTGAAATCATTTCAGCAATCGTTTGAGGTGAATAAAGAGGAACTATAGGAGTACCTTCTGTAACCACGACTACATCCATTAAATTAGTCAGTTGTGGTGTGTACTCAAAGAAATTGAAATCAGCTTCAAAGGTAACCATCGTTCCCACAGCATGTTCAGTAGTTGCTAAGACGAAGATGGATCCAGTTTGATCTGTCAAATAAAAACCTGGATTCATAGGATTGGGGAACTTATACGTGATGGTTCCACTGACACTTACGTGACCTGGTTGATATGTTAAGATATCATGAATCGTCCAAATCGCATCAACTGCAACCCATTTTGCATAAAGTGTTATTTCATGAGCAGGCATGCTCTGATCAATCAAAGGTTCCATCAAATCAGCATCCATAAACCATCCTGCAAACGTGAAATTGTCTTTGGTTGGGTCTTCAGGAACTGGAATTTCTGATGCATAGTTAGCCTGAGAAGGTACTCTTGTGGTACCACCATTTGTCTCATAATTGACAATATAATTGACTAAGGACCACTTCGCATAAATGGTGATATTTTCCTCAGGCATTAGATCAAGATCAAATGGTTTAACAAAGAATTCATCATTAAACCATCCAACAAGTTCATTACCTTCCATAGTGGCTGTTGGTAAAGTGATGGCATCGTATGCTTTAACGCTTAGTGGTGCCAAATCAGGTGCATTAACAAAGGTTATGATATAGTTTTGATAGTCCCATTTTGCGTAGAGCATCATATCTTGAGCAGGCATGGTTGTAAATGTATAAGTTGTGGTAAAACCGCTATCACTATACCAACCGATAAATACATATCCTTCTTTTGTAGGTGGTGTAGGAGCACTGATATTTGTTAAATATGCTTGTGTAATATCTAAGACTAAACTTCCTCCGTTTTCTTCAAATGAAATCGTATAGTCATTAGGTGTCCATTTTGCGTAAAGTGTCTGATTTTGTGCAGGCATTGTTGCAAACGTATATGCAGTGGTTAATCCGACATCGCTATACCATCCTGCAAACGTATAGCCTGTCTTTGTCGGTGGAGTAGGAGCAACTATAGTTACATTAAAATCCACTGTAATATCAAGGACCGCTGTCCCACCATCTTCTTCAAAGGTGATGGTATAAGAATTGATGGTCCATTTTGCATAAAGTGTTTGATTTTGTGCAGGCATTGTCGCAAACGTGTATGCAGTGGTTAATCCGATATCGCTATACCATCCTGCAAACGTGTATCCTGTCTTTGTCGGTGGAGTAGGAGCAACTATCGTCGTGTTATAGTTTGCTGATAAATCAACAACTGCTGTTCCACCATTTTCTTCAAACGTAATCGTATAGGAATTAACTGTCCACTTCGCATAAAGAGTCATTGCGTCAGCTGGCATGGTTGTGAAACTATATGCAGTGGTTAGTCCACTATCGCTATACCATCCTGCAAATGTATATCCTGTCTTTGTCGGTGGAGTTGGTGCCGTGACTGCACTTCCAACTGCTTGTGTGATAGCAGAAACTGCACTTCCTCCGTTAACTTCAAATGTTATCGTCTGATTGACGACAACAGGATCCCATTTGGCATAGAGTGTGATGTTTTCTTCAGGCATTGTAGTAAATGTGTATGCTGTGGTTAGTCCACTATCACTATACCATCCTGTAAATGTAAAATCTGTTTTTATCGGTGCTGTTGGAGCTGTCACATCTGTTCCTGGAGCTTGTGTGATTGCAGAAACAGCACTTCCTCCATTGGATTCGAACGTTATGGTATACTGTACAATCTGTGATGTCCATTTTGCATACAGAGTGAGCTCTCCTGTTTGAGTTAATAAGGCTGCGATGGTAAATGGTTCAGATAAATCTTCATCCAAAAACCAACCATCAAATGTGTATCTATCTCTTGTTGGTTCAGGTAACTCAATACTGGTTGAATTGGTACTGATGGTTATATCTTCAACCTCGCTACCTCCATTTTCTTCGAAGATTAGATCGATTTCATTTTTTCCAGTACAAGAGAAAATACCAAAGGAAAGCAATAAAACAGCCAAAATCATCAAAAATTTTCGCATAGATGTTCCTCCTCATTTTTAGAGCCGATGAAGTTAAAAAAGCAACAAGAGACTTTCCTTGTTGCACCTATGTATAAAGTTACGCTCTTTAGTTTTATCATACTGCTAAATCTTTGATTTAACAAGACTTTCCTTTATAAATACTTTTGCATGTTCACTACATATGTTTGAATATCAAATTTTCGCTCCAAGCCTGCTGCGTTCATATATCTTAGTTTCCCAAAAATCTCTCGATTGGTCCAAGCACGATCATGTTTACCAAAACACCATGCAATACCCGCATAGGAATTAGGATCTCTGCCATCAATGAAATAGGTGTTGTTTAAGTATTTAATCGTTTCAAAGGCCTGTTTATAATTAGGACTCCATTCGATAATCTTTTTTGCCCAATACATCCGCATGTAATTATGCATATAACCGGTTTTTACCATTTCTACCATCGCGGCATTAAAGTACACATCATGCGTATTAAAAGTAATATAATCATCGATACGATAGATATGAGTTCTATGATCTTGTTGATGCTCACGCATCGTTTGATACGCCCAATTTTCTGTGATGTGTTCAAATTGATCATAACCTTTGTTATAGGTAACAAAATTAAATGCCAGTTCTCTTCGAATAAAAAGCTGCTCCAAATATTGATCAAATGCTTTCCCATCAATTTGACCCTGACTCTGTGCTAAAAACATACGCTCAAGTATTTCAAGACTTGATATTTGACCAAAGTGTAAATACATTGACATTTTGGATGTCAAATCCTTGGAGGGATCGTTACTTTCATCATATAGGTTTGCTTTATGTTCGATAAAAAGTGATAGCAGTTTACTTGCTTGAAGATATCCTCCACGATAGATGGGTGAAGGTTTGATGTTGTCGTCAAGATCCAATTTGGTTAAAATACTTATTATATCATCAAGTGATTCAGATTCTATGGGTAATTCTTTTTGATTCATGATGACTGGTAGAGATGAATAATCTCGATAAGAAGGATAGAGTTTCATCAGTTTAGGACGCAGTGTATATGCTCCATACTCTTCATGATCAGATGCGATTTTAACCGGAACAATCACGTCTGTTTCAACAAGATCAACACCGATAGAAAATCCATTTTTTTGAATATAATCAACCACATCTTCTCTCCAGTATACCTGATGTTTTAAATATCCAACATCCATGACCAAATAAGCAGATTGTTGAAGAAAAGCACGCAGTCCTACATTGGGTGAACATATGCGCAAAACAAATGAGATGTGCAATTTCTTAAGTAACACTTCAACTTCTTTTAATCCCTCAAGCATAAACTGATAATGTCTTTTATTAGCTTCCGGATAGCCTTTGGTTAAGCCAAAAAAGACTATCAGTGGTAAGTTCATCTGATTGGCTATTTCAATCGCTCTCTTGAGGGCATGATTGTAGTGAACGCGTTGAGATTGAGACATCCAGTAGATAACGTAATCACCTGATGTATCCACTTTATTTTGAAGTGTTGTAACGCGTAGTTTATTCATTGATTGCCTGCTCTTTTGTGGTTTCTTCTATCATATTTTTATACGTTTTTAGTTCATCTCTGTAATGCATTACATAATGTTTGAGTGCAATCTCGACATCTTTACCAAAACGGTATAACTCATTATGTATACGATCAAAATAGTGAGTCGCTTTATCGTATAAATAATGTAATAATTTAGGTTCTAAAGATTCTTTTGAAGAATGTGTGACCAAGTCCAACATCAAGATACTTTGATCATTTATCTTTTTGTCGATGATGTGATTCAATAGCTTTGTCGTCTCTACAGCATAGCTGAGTGTTAAGACAACTTCATGCAAAAGCGGTTGAGCTAATAGTGTGAAATAACCATGCTTTCTAATAAACATTGCAAAAAGATATTGATCGAGCTTATAGTCTTCTATTAATCGTTTATCTTGATAAGACGCTATCAATTCCAAAAGTTGTTCAACATGAAATCTTTTAGGATAGGGTATAAAAACATATGCGTGAAGTGCACGATAGTATGTTGCATGGGGAACATGTCCCTCATTTAACTGTTTGAGCAAACGTTGAATTTCATCAATCATTTGAACATCCTTTTCATCTTCCAACATGCGTGCAATGGATTGATAATAAGTTGATAATACGAGAAGTGCTTTTTTAAGTTTTTTATCCTCAATTTTTGCAATTGTATCATAGAGAACATAATCGTTTGTTTTCAATAAATCTTCATATGTTTTCATCTCATGCTTTTCTCGATAATAATAGATAAACAGCAAGTAAATTGCAGAAACTATAATGATTGCTATTAAAACAATTCGAATGATTTCTATAGGTTGCATATTCGTTCCTCACACATCTTATGGATATAATGGTATTATATCATTTAAGCCTGTTTTTTTAACAGATTATCTCCAAATCCAAACTGACTGAATCATTTTTATGATTTATTTCATTTATAATAATTTTTAATCTTTTTTCCTGCTGTTTATCATAAATATGCTATATAATAATGCTACACATATAAGGAGGAAATGTATGGAAAATATGCAGTTTCAAAAGCTTAGACGCTTCAACATGATGATGGGAGCATTCCACCTTGTGCAGGGATTGCTCATGATTGTTTTTGCGATCACCGTGTTAGGTGATATCAATCCAGCATTTAAAATAACGATCACACAAAACTTTCTCAATTATGATGTCGTTTTACAGCGTCTCTTCTTAGATCAAAAAGCGTTATTTGATCTACCCTTTGGTATTTTGGTTGGTGTCTTTCTTCTTCTTTCTGCAGTAGCACATGCTTTAATCTCATTTCCTAAAAAAATAAATGAGATGTACAACAGGGATTTACTCAAAGGAATTAATAAACTCAGATGGTTTGAATATGCCCTATCTTCATCTGTTATGATCGTGCTTATTGCAACTCTCTTTGGTATTTATGATATTGGATCGCTTATTCTTATTTTTATCGTCAATGCAGCAATGAATTTATTTGGACTTGATATGGAAATAATCAATTCTAAACGCAGTGAAGGTGAAAAAGTCCACTGGGGTCCATTCATTTGGGGATCAATTGCAGGTATTGCACCGTGGGTTGCTATTGTTTTTTACATGTTAGGTGCTGGTGATGTCAATCCACCATGGTTTGTATGGGCGATTGTGGGTACGTACTTTGTTGCATTCAATACTTTCCCCATCAACATGATTTTGCAGTATAAAAAGGTTGGTAAGTGGAAAGACTATCTCTATGGAGAAAGAACGTATATCATCTTAAGTTTGGTAGCAAAATCAATTCTTGCTTGGTTAGTTCTCTTTGGAGCCCTACAACCCGCATAATAAAGGTACAAAAACGCTTGGTACAATCGACCAAGCTTTTTTTTATTTATGGATGAATAATGGTTCCACTCTTTTGTTTGAATGCGTCCACTGCTTTTTCTAATTTTGCAATAACTGCAGGACGCTTAGTCGCTTTGACAAAAGAAATACAGGCTTCAATTTTGGGTAGCATCGAACCTTTCTTAAAGTGTGTGTCTTTCATATACGTTTCAAGTTCAGCTACAGATACAGATGTCAGTGCTTTTTGCTCGGGTTGATTGAAATGAATGAAGACATGTTCAACAGCTGTTAGAATAATGAGTTCATCTGCACCAACAATTTCAGCAACCTTTGCACTTGCAAAGTCCTTGTCAATCACGGCATCGATACCTACTAACTTACCATCCTTTTCAATCACTGGAATTCCACCACCACCTGCTGCAATTACAATCTCCTTTTGATTCAAAAGTGATAGAATGCTTTCTTTCTCGATGATATCGATAGGTTTCGGTGAAGCGATGACTCTTCTGTATCCTCTACCTGAATCCTCAATCATGGTGTAACTGTGAATCTTTTCAAGTGATTCGGCTTCTTCCTTAGAATAAAATGAACCGATAGGTTTTGTTGGATGCGAAAAAGCTGGATCCTTTGGATCAACTAAGACTTGAGTGATGACCGTTGAGATAGGACGCTTGATGTGTCTTTCTCTCATAATGTTTTGAATAGCATTTTGAATATGATATCCAATATAACCTTGACTCATCGCACCACATTCAGCAAATGGCATATCAGGTGTTGATGTTGATTCTTGAAAAGCGAGATTGATCATACCTACCTGAGGACCATTTCCATGAACGATGACGATGTCATGGTTCATTTCAATGAGTGGATAGATCGCATGTGCAACATAAGATAATAACTTCTTTTGTTCTTCAGCGTTATTTCCGAGTGCGTTTCCTCCAAGTGAGATAACATATCTAGACATGAGGTCCTCCAAGTGAAGCATACATGCAAGCCTTGATTGTATGCATCCGGTTTTCTGCTTCATCAAAGACGACGCTTTGACTTGATTCAATGACTTCATCGGTCACTTCAAGAGATCCATATTGAACCTGTTTATAGATTTTTCCAAAGTTTTCCGCAATATCCTTACCCACTTCAGTATCCATACCATGAAATGCTGGTAAGCAGTGCATAAAGATAGCACTTCTTTTAGCCTGTTTCATAAGATGTGCATTCACCTGATAGGGATGAAGGAGTTCAATACGTGATGCCCATACTTCCTTGGGTTCACCCATGGATACCCATACATCGGTATAGAGCACGTCTTGATCTTTTGCTCCTTCATTGGGATCTTCGGTGAAACGAAGGGTTGCTCCTGTGTCTTTAGCAATCACCTGACAGGTCTTAATCAGTTCTTCATTAGGCCAAAGATGCTTTGGTGCAACAGCAGTAAAGTGCATTCCCATCTTTGCACAGCCGATCATGAGTGAATTACCCATGTTGTTTCTTGCATCACCAAAATATGCAAACTTGATACCTTTGAGAACTCCCAGTTTTTCTTGAATCGTTAAAAAGTCAGCTAAAATTTGAGTTGGATGATAAAGATCGGTTAATCCATTCCAGACGGGAACTCCTGAATGTTTTGCAAGTAGTTCAACATCTGTTTGTAAATAGCCTCTAAACTCAATCCCATCATACATGCGTCCAAGAACACGTGCTGTGTCCTTGACGGATTCTTTTTTACCCATCTGAGATCCTGTGGGTCCAATATAGGTCACACCCATGCCTAAATCAAGTGCTCCAACTTCAAAAGCACAACGTGTACGTGTTGAATCTTTTTGAAACAAAAGTACAACATTTTTACCTTCTAAAACCTTATGCGAAATGCCTTTTTTCTTTTGATCCTTGAGATGTTTTGCTAATCTGAGTAAATAGTGGATTTCCTCAGGTGTATAATCCAATAGCGTTAATAAATGTCTTCCCTTTAAGTTCATCGTTTTCTCCTATTCTGTATTTTCTCTTTCAAGCGGCATACTCATACATCTAGGACCTCCACGTCCTCTTGATAGTTCGCTTGATTCAATTTCTAAAACTTCGACACCTGCATCTTTTAACATTTGATTGGTCACGTGATTTCGGTCATAAACAATGACTTTTCCTGGTGCAATAGCTAGTGTGTTTGCTCCATCGTTCCACTGTTCACGTACACTTGTTATCTGATCTTTTCCACCACAACGGATGAGTGTGATAGGTCGTTTCAAGTGTTTTTCCAAAACAGATTCAAGTGATTCAACCACTTTATTGATCGTAAACTTTGTCTCTGTTTTCTCGATTTCAAAGACGGTTAGTTTATTTTCGATACCTGGATGGATCGTAAAGATACCATAGTCAACCTGTGTAAAGACGGTATCTAAATGCATAAATGCACGTATCTTAGGGATATTAAAAGCTAACACGGTATGAAATGTCTCAGTTGATTCAAAGAGCTTTTCTGCAAAGTATTCAATCGCTCGCGGGTCTGTTCGAGAAGAAATCCCCATAGCAACCACTTCTTTAGATAAAACCAGGATATCTCCTCCCTCAAGGGGATAGCGATCGAGACGATTATAATAGAATGGAACCGGTTGATCCTTAAATCGTGGATGATATTTGATGATATATTCAGAAAAGATGGTTTCACGCTGTCTTGCTTGTGTACTCATCTTACTAAGTGCTACCCCATTGCCTACTGATGAAAAAGGATCCCTTTGAAAAAGAACATTGGGTATGGGATCGGTATAGAAGGGGTATTCATCTTCAAGCATATCCATAATGGAGTGCTTGTTGGGTATAATCACCTCATTGGTACGAATACCTTCAATCATCTTGAGAACCATATCGTGAATGGGTAAGTTGATTAAAAACTTAGCAAGTGATTGCTTGATGGTATGGCTCTTGATGCGTGATTCTTCAATGAACTGATTGATAAAGTGGATGACAACCTCAGGATGTGCTTCCAAAGCTTCAGTTATCATATCGGTCAAATAGAGAACTTCAATGCCTTCTTTTCTGAGTGTATTAGCAAATATATCATGTTCTTCCTGTGCAACTTTGAGATATGGAATATCGTCAAAGAGCAGTTTTTCAAGTACATCAGGTGTTAAATTTTCAAGTTCTTTACCCGGCCTATGGAGCAAAACTGTTTTTAACCTACCAATTTCTGATGTCACATGGATCATGGTTATTCCTCCTTTATATAAATGCGTGGAACACGCTTGCTTATTTGACAAACAATTTCATAGGAAATCGTGTTTAATCTTGATGCGACTTCATCGGTTGTGATCTTTCCACCAAATAAAGTCACTTCATCATTTAACTTGATCGAATCATCAACTTTGACAAAACATGCGTCCATGCAGATGATACCTACCATGGGAAAAAGTTTACCTTTAATTTCGACAAAACCTGTTTTATTCTTGCGAATCCATCCATCAGCGTATCCGATGGGTAAGATAGCAATCTTTTCATGCTGTTCTTTAGCATGATAAGAAGCTCCGTAGCCCAGCGGATCTCCAAGATTGAGTGTTTTCAAATCGATGACTTTCGATTTGAGAGACATCACAGGATGAAGTCCTTTTTGATCTTTATCGAGTGAGAGTCCATAAAGTGAGATCCCTAATCTTACATGTGTCGTCCAGGTGAGATACTTTTCATAGCGAAGACTTGCTGATGAATTGGACACGTGAATCATTTCTGGTAGATAGGGGAGCTGTTCTAACAATGCTTTCATGGACTCAATCTGACTAAAGAAAAGATTGTCCTGTTCGTTAGCTGTTGCTAAATGTGTATAAATACCTTTTAAGTTATGTTTTGTACTCTTTAGTTTAATCATCCATTCACACATAAAATTGACATCACTGATGCCATACCGATGCATACCGGTGTCTATTTTTAAGTGACACATTAAGGATTGAGGATAAGAAAGAATCGCTTGTGCGATGTCATGGTTATAGACGGTTAATTGAAAATGGTGTTCATGACAAAGATCAAACTGATCTTTTAAAACAGGTCCCATAATCAAAATATCAATCGTTTGATTTTCACGTCTAAGTTCAATGGCCTCTTCTAAAAGGGATACCGCAACTAACTTAACACCTTCTTGGATAAGCCTATTCATAACTTTAACCGCACCATGACCATAAGCATCCGCTTTAATCACAGGAACGACTTGTTTAGATGCTACCTGATTTTTGACAAAGTGATAATTGTGAGCGAGTGCCTCTAGATTAATCTCTACCCAAGTTGGTCTATAAAACATAATTTTTCTCCACATAAGGGGATGTCATGAGCGAAAGGATACCTCCATAAGTTAATCCAAACTGTATATGGTCACCCACATGATAGGTATTCTTCTCAAGTTCAACAATCAAATGATCAGATGATGATCCCAAAATTTTTACACCTTGAGGTGGTTTTAATTGATCAAGAGCAATATCTTGTTTACCCATAGCTAAAATCGCGCGTGTGATCGTTCCTCGATCAGTAAATCGAACCCGTTGGCCAAAGGCATCTACACCAATTTTACCCTCGGGTTTTGAGGGTTTTGACTTCAGTTCGATAATTTCTGCATCCACGGTAAAAACATCTTGGTGCATCCCAATGATATCTTTTCCGTATGCTGTTTCTCTTCCCAATACAAGCGCTTCACCAATTCTTAACTGGTTGATGTAGGAAGGAAGCTTATTATCCATCACAAGAGGTAGTGAAGAAGAATTGCCACCAGATACAATCGAAAGTTTATATCCCAAAATTTGTTCTACTCGCTCCTTAATAACACGAAGTTTGGTGTATGTTTTTTGTGTTGGAATAACCGCTCCATAACAGGTTAAATTGGTACCAATACCCATCATTTCGATATGGGTCATGTTCTTAATTCTTTGAACTAACTCCTGATCGTCTTCTTGATAGTAAATGCCTTCTCTTAAATCACCAATATCATACATCAAGATAATCTGGTGTTTTTTTCCTTGTCTTTTTGCTTCTTGATTGAGTGCTTCAATGACCTCTATTTCAGAATTAAGTGATAGATCAGCATATTGAACAACTTCTTTAACTTCAGATAACATGGGTATTCTAAGCAAAATTTTCTTTTTGTTCGTGATCATTTTCTTTAAATTATCGATACGTGAATCTGAGATGTATGGGATATCTGTTTCATTGATCAGATCGACTAATTTTTGATCAGCTAAAAATACTTTTGTAACAGGCACTAAAGTAATATCATGGCGTTTTAACATGTTGATTAGATAACGCAAATTATCTTTATAATGACCGATATGAATCGTTATTTTAGGATACATCATTTCCACCAACTTTCATCATCGTCTTTTCAATAAGCTGTTTTGTCTTTTCTGGATAAATATGAGATAAAACACCTAATGATGCAAAAATGTAATCTTTATCTAAGTAGATGGCTGTCTGTTCATCAGGAACCAATTTTTGTTGGTGAGATCGAATATATCGTCTGATCATCTTATCTGGATCTTTCGCATATCTTAGAGCACCACCCGTTAAAAAGATGGCTTTTACTTGTGATAGATCTTTTCCATCTGGAATAACTTTATAACCATTGGTCGTAAAAACCCTTTTGAGATCACCAACGTGGCGATCCAGTGCGAGTTCAACACAGCGCTCACAAAGACGATCTATCATTTGTTGTCCCTCATATGACTTAGGTATATAAGGCTCACTTAGAAGCATCTTTTCAACTTCTTTTCTATCCTGATTAAAGATGCGTTTAACTTCATCATCTTTCCATGTCGATAAGACATTGATTCGATTGACATAAACACCTAGATCACCTTCAACACTGCGTTTCATGCGTGGTTCACCTTCAAGCATCCGCTGATATTCAGGTTTTGGATCTGTCACACTATGGACATCTGTTGTAGCACCACCTACATCAAGGGTGAGCACTCCTTCATAGATCTCACTGAGTAACAGGGTTGTATCCATCACTGCCCCAGGTGTTGGAATGATTCCATGATTTATCATCTTAAAGATATGTTCCATGCCTTTAGCGTGTATGATGTGTGCTTCAAAGGTTTCATAGATAGCACTTCTGAGTGGCATAATATTGAAATCATCTACACGTGGATACACGTTTTCAACAATTCTGACATGAGGTGCATTTAGTTTTTTGATGCGATCATGATTCGCAATATTCCCCGTGTAGATAATCGGTATCCCTAGTGATAGAACAGACAGTAAGTTTTGGTAACTCACTTCTTTTTCACCAAAATCAGTTCCTCCCGCAATGACAATCATATTGGGAGAGATCTCCTTGATTCGAGCAATATGCTCATCTTCGATGCGATTAGCTGTGATTAAATGAATATTTCCTCCAGCATTCAATGCTGCTTCCTTAGCCGCTCTTGCTGTCATTTCATAGACCAAGCCGTGGACTGTCATTTTTAAGCCACCTGCTGCAGAAGATGATGCGTATAATTCGAGGTAGTTCAGTGTATCTGCTTTAAGCTTTCTCTTTAAATCATCAATCGCTTGCTGAAGACCCTCTCGTACATCTGTATCTACGGTTGTCTGATGGATGCCACGACCTAAAAATGCCACCAGCTCTTGATGGATTTGAAAGGCATTCACAACGGTTGTTGTACTACCAATTTCTGCAACTAAAACATCAATCTTCATAAATCTGTTGATGACGTTTCACAATAAATGAAGCGACATGCTGTCCTTTCGTACCTCGACTAAATCCTTGATCCATACCATGTTTTCTAGCTAACTCAGGTGTCACTTGAGTTCCACCTGCGAGTAAGATCAGTTTATCTCTTACCCCTTTTTCAATGGCGTAATGATGAAGTTTTTCCATATTCTTGTAGTGAACATCATCGTGTGAAATGATTAAAGATATCATGATGACATCAGCATCTGTTTCAATCGCTGCGTCGATAAACTTCTCAATGGGAACACTTGTTCCTAAATAGATGTATTTGATACCATACTTCTCAATGCCACCATGCTTAATGTCTAAAACTTCACGCATCCCAACAGAGTGTTCATCAGAACCACCTGTACCAGCAATCACTTTAATCTCATGCTTTTTAACATAGGATAAAATTGTTTCTTCATCTAAAATATCTTCTTTTTCTGGTAGAACCAGATCATTGGTATCGATATCAAACTGAACCATACCTTTGAGTTGAATCCGTGTACCTTCGGCGGGATGTAAAACTTCTTTATGAATCACTTCAGGGTTTGCTAGATGAAGCTTTTGTGCAACCACAAGAGCTGCTGCTTCAGCTGTGTTGATATCGGTTGGAAAAAAGAGATCAACAGTTATGATACCATCGCCTAACCACTGTACCTCAGGTTTAATTAAAGATGTGTGACGATACGTTTTAGTATCCTCTAAGCGGTTGTTGACATTATCATTTTCATCGAGTTCATCGATGTATTGAATAAGCTCTGGGTTTTCAAAACTACATCCACCAATCAATCTTGCGGGATTCTCTTTACTTCCCTGATCATACTGTTCGACATTGTTATAGCCATAATGTGCTGTAACTGGAGCAAGATAATCTTTATGTCGTTTGATGATTGTATTTGCACCAATACCACCATTGATATCTCGTGCAATACCATCGTTATTACGTTCAGGATAATTTCCAGAATCGACAAACATACCCGCTTCAACCGCTTTAAAATAACCACCTAAAGCGATGATTTCTTCCATCATCAGAATCGCTCTTTCTTGAATCTCGCGTTTGGTTTCGTAGAGATAACCTTCTTTCTTGAGTTCAAGCATACTGAGTAAATCATCCATACCTACCATCGCTTGTTTTGCTGTATCCAAAGCCTCTACATTATAAACATGCCATGGAACATTTCTACCTTCATCCGGTGTGATGGTCGACTGGATGTCAGCTGATGTCAGTCTCGATATCAAAAGATTTAAGACGTGTGTCACGGTTGCTTCACGTGTTGATGAATCCATATACTTCGTATTCATCTGTGCTCTCATCTTGTATTTAGACATCAATTCGCGGAGTGCAATCGCATAAGGTAAATTGAGTTTGATGTCTGGTGAAGGTGGGGCTGCTGGTGGTACGGTAGATAAACAAATTAAATCTGGCTTAATGCCAATCTTTTCACTCATTCTGCTATTAATCGCATGCTGAACTAAAAGTTCAGGCATGACTTTCCAAGCATCTCGTGCTGTCGCATTGGCATTGTGAGCTCCATCGATTTGAGCAAGACCACCATAAGCCATGATTTTCTTACTTTCAGCAGCATCAACAAAGCTTCTAATCATATTGATATTACGATAGAGGACATTGTATTGTGGATCTTGGTGTGCACCATTGACGCCTTCTTCAACAAACATCACAGCAATTTCAGGCCCTGCAACACCTGATACATAGGAGTGATAATTGATGGGTCTTCCCACTTCATCTTCGATCATATCGAGAGCTTTCCTCTGTGCTCTTACTTGTTTCCGAGTGATGGGTACACCACCAACACCTTGTGGTGTTCCCTCAAGAAGACCATCCATATGCGATTGACCTGCTGTACGGATAACCATGATATGATCAGCTCCGTGCCAGGCTGCCATACGCATTCTTCTGATATCATCTTCAAATCGTCCCGATGCGATTTCGGTTGTTATCGTTGCATCCGGTTGTGGATCAATATGTCCTAAATGTCTAGCACTTGGTAGTGGAACACTCTGCTTAAGTGAATCGCTTGTTTGAACGTAGTGAAAAGCACCTAAATCGATAGGATGTTGATTTCTCCAGATCCAACCTCTTCGTCTTGGACGATACTTTTCAAGATCACTCAGTATAGCTTTGATATCTAGTTTTTCATTGATGTTCATGATAGACCTCCGCAATCTTTGCAAGATACTTCGTATCCATCAGTTTGAGACCAGCTTCTCTAATACTGATCTTCTCATCTTTGGAAAACCGATAAACAATATGCCCTGCACCATGTTCCAGCAAATGATAATCCATCATTTTTTCAGTCAATATTTTCGCTTCAATACTTGAAAATCCCATCCGCATCAAAACACTGCGTTCAATCGCAGGTGTGGTATGGGTATATGCTAGCTCCAAAAGAGGATCAACGATTTGATCCGTTAATTGTTCGAAAAGAACTTTGATTTCTTCATCTGTTAAATGTTTGAGATGTTCTCTTCTTTTCGTAAAGTCATCTGGTCTTTGTTTCATTCATTTCCTCCATCAGTTGTTTGATATGTTTTTCACTCGTATTTAATTCTTTGGCAAGATAGATATAGTCCTGATCAAAAAGCATCTGATCTTGATAATGTTTAAGATAACTCGTTCGAAGTGAATCCATCGAGATATCTTTATGCTTCAGCATACTTGCAGAAGCTGGAAAAATGATATTTTTCCCAGGTTTTTCCTCAAGTGGGTTACCTAATATCAGTTCAATCCCTCTATCACTTGCAAAGGATACCTGTGCATTCATGTGTTTACCTGCGCCGGTGTACTCGGTTTCTTGAACGACGATAATCTGATCTTTAGGCAGCGTTTGTGCTAGACTAAAGGCTAATGCCAAACTTGTATTACCTGCAGGTCCTCTTTCCATTCCTTCGAGCACGGCGAGTGCTTCAGTGATGAAGAAAACGGATCCTTGATTGACCAAGCCATAGTGATCCATGTAGCGCAGCGGTCTTGCTGCACTTCTGGGTACATCACTGCGATCAGGAAACGTTGAAAAAGGGATACCAAATCCAGTATGACCTGTTGTAAAGGATTTGAGATTAAAATCTTTATCGGATGCCATATGAAGACCCGTGAGATCAACACTTGCTGCAACAATTTGAGTATTGATGGCTCCAGCTTTTTTTAATCCACGCGCAGTCCCTGTTAAATTACCTCCACCAGCGTTCGTACAGATGACCATATCTGGATATCGATTTTCTTTTTTTAGAATATCTTGTGCAATCTCATACCCCAATGTTTCAATACCCATAATCCCATAAGGAGAATAAAGGGATGCATTAAAATATTTAGTCTCTTCAAGAAGGATGAGAAATTGATAGAAAAGTTCGGGTCCAACCGATAATTGCACAACCTCTGCACCATATGCTTGACAAGCTCTCGCTTTCTCAATAATTTCTGGTTGTCCAACACCTGTGGAATCATAACATTCTTGAACAATAATGCATTTGAGTCCTGCTCGAGCTGCAAGTGCAGCAACCGCTGCACCATAATTACCTGATGTGGCTGCTATAACACCTTTATATCCTAATTTCTTTGCTTGATAGATGGACATTGCAGCTCTTCTAGCTTTGAACGAACCTGAAAGATTTTGAGCTTCATCCTTAAGAAAAATGCGCGCTCCATAACCTTCTTTTGCAAATTTACGTGCATATTGTGATAATCTCTTAAGCTCAATGAGTGGTGTTTGTCCAATATTGTTTTCCGATTGAATAGCCATGACATCTTCAAGTGTGTAACCCGTTGAAGTCATCATTTTTTCATAATCAAAACCAATACCGGGATCTTCAAATATGTCATAATCCATACGCAAAGCGTCTTTCATAATTTGCTGCTTGCGATTCATCACATCCTGATAGCTCATAGAAGGTCCTCCGTTTCATCTAAGATGATATCTCTGATTTGTGTCATCGTTAAAACATAGTGACCAAAATGATGTTGATAAAAAGGATTGACTGCAACCAAAATACCACTTTCAATACGATTTGTAGCTGTTTCAATCTCAACTCGATCTCCGAGTTCAGCGGCATGGAGAAGTTTACCTCTAAGTCGCATTTCAAAAGGAACTCGTTTGGTATCAACAGGTAGATTGCTGCTACGTTCTTGAGCTGGTAATATAATGCGATAGATTTCGACATACGTCTTTGCTTCAATCATTTTTGTAATCCTCCTTGTGCATAAAAAAAGGAACCTTAAACTGAAAGCGCTTACCTATAACTATGATATCATTTTTGCTCTTTTTTGTATAGCCTCCACGAGAAAATGCATAAAAAAGGAAATCTTAAAATAGATTTCCTATACGTGCGTGTTATTCGTTTTCGAGTAAATCTCTCATGTCACCTAAGATAGCACGAGGAACGGGTAGATCGATCATCGTCTTAAGTCCAGGTTTTGCATTGATAACATGAGGAATCATATTGACACACATGGCAATTGTACCAATACCACCATTGATTTCTGGAGTAATCGCCATATTGATATTGGGTGTACCCTTGAGTGTTATATAATCACCCGTCTGTGTTCCTTCAACTTCGGGTTCAATTTGTTGAGGATGAATCATATTGATAAAGACATCTCCATTGACCAAACCTTGTCCCGTCATGTTGATACCTGCAAGATGACCAGCTTTTGCTTCACCATAGGTACTTTTTCTATCGACTTGTGTCACAATGGGTTCCATCTGTTGCGTGAAATCATCGAGTTTAATACCTAAAGCATCCGCAATCATGGACACAGATTCCCTAAATCCAACGTGTCCTGCTAATTCACCTTCAGCAACTCTGTGATGATATTGATCGAGCGAATCACCTACACCTTGTTCATGCATGACCGTAGGTCCAAATGGTGAAAGCGAATTGATTCTTTTCGCTTCAATATGTTTGACATCAACCATAGTTCCTGTTAGTGCGACAACAAGTAGATCCATAATGAATCCTGGATTGATGCCAGTACCTAATACTGTGACACCAAACGCTTTAGCTAAATGGTCGATTTGTTGTGATAACTCGGGTTCTGATGCTGTTGGATATGCCATTTCTTCTGCTGTACTGATGACATTTATACCGTGTGTAACGATCTTTTTGATTTTATCAAATGCACCTTTAACAAATGAATCTGTACACAATAAAACAACATCTGCTTTTTGATGGTCAAGTAAAAGATCGATATTTTCTGTAATAAAAACTTTGGGATGATCGGATGGAATACCTAAAACATCAATAAAGTTTTTTCCAACAATTGCGTGATTAACATCACAAATACCAACTATTTCAACGCCTTTTTTGAGCAAAAGCATCTGTGCCATACCACGGCCCATTGCTCCAAATCCCCAAATGATGACTTTTATTTTTTCCATGATGTTCCCTCCTTATTTAACTTCATCAAAGTAACGTGCGACCGTAAATAGATAATCTGATAAACGATTGACATAAGCCATTGTGAATGGATTGATCTCTTGTTCTAAATTTAGTAAAACGAGGTGTCTTTCCGCTCTTCGAATGGTTACTCTTGCTAGATTCAACCACGATGCTGCCTTCGTTTGATCCAATTTGATAAAGCGTGTTAGTGGTTCTAAAAATGAATCGTAATGATCCAAGCGAGATTCTAACCAAAGAACATTTCCTTCTTTGATAATCTGTTTTTTTGGATTGTCTAGAGCAATTTCATAAGCTAACTGATAGAGATTGTCGTGAATTTGATCGATATCATCTAATACTTCAGTTACACGCATATAATGCTTTGCCATGAGAAGAAAGGCCATAGCTTCATCTAGGACTCCATTAACTTCAATGTGTAAATCTGCTTTACTAACACGTTTATTCAGCAAATCAGTTTGCCCTTCATCGCCTTTTTTCGTATAGATTTTCATGCTATATTCTCGCTTTCTTCTTTTGAACTTTTGCGGGTAATGCTTCGTATGTCAGTAAGATCAATTGTTCGATTTGATCTTTATTATCTGTATCTTCAATTAGGAAATAAGGTTTTCCTTGTTCATAAAACTTTTCCATAATGACTTCACCTAAAAAAGTTTTTCCTTCTTCGGTGGGTTTGATATAAAGTTTATTGTCTGCTAATACGCCAATCATTTTCTCCATATAAAATAAGCCGTATTCACCAAACATTTTTTTAAATTGAACAAACTTGAGATTCATCAGTTGGTCTTGGATATAATCTTTAAAGTCGTTGGTTGTTGCCATAGAGTTGTACCCTTCCAAAAAGTGTGAGTAGCCATGTCATAATCAATACCCAAAGTAGACGATCCACGAGTCCAGCAAATTCAGTTGTCAGTAATCCGCTTAATACAGTCAGTATGAGAGCTAGAGAAAACAAGATGTGAATCCACTTAAGCCGTTTTGATTTGGTTAGAATGGCGTGAATCAAAACACATAAAGTAATCGCGATTTTTGCAATCCAATAAAACAAGATGTGATCTTCAACTTCATCAATGTTACTTTCGGTTAACGCATACACATTATCCGTTTGCCAAATACCGATGAAGATTATGGTAATACCGAAAACAATCAGTGGATATGTGATTGCTTGAGATAATTCGTGTCTGTGATGAATACTGGTTGTGATTAGAATCACAAGTGCTCCAAAACCAATCCAGGCTGCATTCATGATTCCTGCTTGTTCAAAACCCTGTGCTCCTAATACGGCATAGGGATCATGAATTCTTGAAAATAATTCAGGTGCACGAAATGATGCGATTTGAATCATAACCATAAAAAAGATGACGGGAACTAGAAATGCTTTAAAATGTAACCATTTTTTCAACATAAATCCTCCATCCACACACGTCGTTATACTCTTATTTTACCACACCAACTGATTGTGTTTTATCTTTTGAGTTTAACACCTTTTTCCTTTAATTGAGAAACAGCGAAGGAAGCAACATCAAATGCATATTTCTTCGGACCAAATCCTGCGTCATAACCGAGTTCTTTTGCTAAGCTGTGATTGATTCTCGGTCCTCCAATAATAACGACAAAATCGTTTCTTCTGTTTTCAGCTTCTAAGAGTTCGATAAACTGTGTTAAGTTTTCAATATGAATATCCTTTTGTGTGACGGTTTGACTGATTAAAATAACATCCGCTTTGAGTTCAATCGCTTTTTCTAAAAGATCTTCGTTGTTGACTTGTCCTCCTAAGTTATAAGCTAAAATGCCTTTGTATCGCTCAAGACCATAGTTACCATTATAACCTTTCATATTCATAATGGCATCAATACCTACGGTATGCGCATCGGTACCTGTTGATGCTCCAACAAATACGAGAGGTTCACAAAATGTTTTTTCAATAAACTGTTCGACCTCTTCTTTACTCATCACGAGGTGATCAGTTTGAGTAACACTGAGCGAACTCAAATCAATCTGGTGTTCTGTTCTCCCATAAATGATATAGTAACTAAACGATTCAGAAAGAGGTTCCATATGCACGACGGATGGATCATGAATTCCCATCTGCAATGCTATTTTTTTCGCAGCTTCTTCGCCTATGGGTGATGCAGGAATCGGTAGTGAAAAAGAGAGTTGAACTTTTCCATCATTTTCAGTATCACCATAAGGTTTTATCCATGTTGGTCTAGCGCTCATGATTGTCCTCCTTGATCCGCTTGATCATTAAATCCATAATGGGATTTAGGTAATCTTGATGCTTGACAAAAACTCCATCAAGCCCTTTTCCTCCATTTTCGTGTCTCGATATTTCTGCAAATCTTCCTTTCTCAAGTGACTTAAAGAGACCTTCTTTTCTAATTTCTTTTAATAAAGATTGTGCTTGATCTAAAACATCATGTGCTCGCTTAACAATGAGTCCATCTGATTTAAACTCAATCTCGTCTCCAAAATTTTTAAATGCTTTTTCGACATAAGATGCTACGTTTAGAGCCATTGCACGATCACTCATAAAAGGTGTATGAATGGCTTCAGTCATCATCCCTAAAAGATGAATCGATTGTTTAGAGGTAACAGCTGCAATATTGAAAAGTGCATCTTGAACGAGTCCTTTAAATATATCTCCTGTCATATGTTTTGTTGGTGGCATATATTTAAGAGGAGCTTGTGGAAATATTTCTCTAGCCATCTGTGCTTGAGCAAGTTCATAGAGAAAACTATTTTCCATGTTGGGATCAATTTCATAGGCGTGACCCAGTCCCATAAGTTCTTCTTTCATCCAAGCATTTTTAGCAAACTGCTCATTGATAAATTGAGAAGCGAGTACTGTATGAGCGTGATCGAATGCATCAGAGGTCGTCAAGTAGTTATCTTCACCTGTATTGATAATGATGTTGGCATAACTGGATATAATGCGTGAGAAATACTGATCAATTAAGGTACGTTTCATATTGATATCTCTAAAAATTATGCCATAAAGTGAATCATTTAGCATCATATCGAGACGTTCGATGGCTCCCATTGCAGCGATCTCAGGCATACATAATCCAGATGCATAATTGACAAGCTTGATGTATCGATGTTCTTCTTCAATTAGTGTATCGAGTGCTTCTCGCATCAAGCGAAAATTTTCTTGTGTTGCGTAAGTACCACCAAATCCTTCGGTTGTCGCACCAAAAGGCACATAATCCAAAAGTGATTGTCCTGTACTTCTAATGACGGCAATAATATCTGCTCCCTTTTTAGCTGCTGATAGGGCTTGTTTGATGTCCTCATAGATATTACCGGTTGCGACAATGACATATTTATCAGGTGTTTCTTTTTTTGTGGTTGCTGATAATTTTTCTTTGCGTATGGATCGCATACGATCAATTTTCGCAAGTGTTTGCTCAAAAAAGGGCATGAGCTGATCCATGTACGGGCATAGACTATGATTTTGATAGATTGACAAATCATAGGTATTTGAAGCAATGCGTCTTGCAATATCCTGTGGTGATTCATCACTTTCATGGACAGCATATGCCATATAATGTGCGATTCCCTTTGATAGATCCGCTTTTTCTCTTAGATGATCTACGACTGCATTGACCAATGGACGTCCAAAATCATCGACGCCATCGATGCCTAGTAATCTCAATATCGTACGTTCAACAGCAATCGTTGAGTGCTGATTGATAAAACTTTGTAGGTCATCAGCAATCTTTTTTGCCTCCCTGCGACAGGATTGAATCGTCTCTTTGTTTAAGTTAAGTTTATTTTCCATAAGATGCCTCCTCCATAACATTGATAACCGGGATGGTTGTCAATGCGCTGATACGTTTTAAAAAGATATTTGAATCATAATGTGCTCCAACAGGGCTAAACGGATTGATGGTTATCATGATAATAGGTGTCTGCTTCTTGACCTCTACCTTGATGTTAAGCTTATCAAACACCGTTGCCATGCGATAATGAAAGAGTAGTTTTGTTGCATCATCGATGATGAGCGTAAACCCTTTGATTTTTAAATCAATCATCATATCAATAAATCGTTCTGTGATAGCACCTTTGATATACACATGTGTTATATCTTTCGTCAGTTTAAGTGCGCTATACATAGCTTCTAATGACTTATTCGTGCGAGTAAAGTAGGATGTGTTAGTCTTTATATAAAATGATGCACTGTTTGGTAGTTCTAGATGAGTTATCGGATATGAAAATGTATTTAGAATGTGTGCTGTCTTCTGGATGGTTTCATCCATCATCACCGAAAACGCAGCACCAGTCGTTAAAACGATGCCATCAAGTTCTGATAAAGCAGAAAAGGTTATTCTCGATAGCGCACCATCAACAAATATCCTTGTTGCATACATCTTCATCAGTTTGAGCAGAATATTAAGTTCATGATTGGTCGTTGGACCTGCTAAAACAATGTCACCTTCTTCTTCGATGACGACAATGATGACTTTACCAAGCGCTGTTAAAAACGGTGTTTCAACCAGTATACGATAGGTAGCTGTTGTCGTCTCTAAACACGCCTTAGAGGTTGCTACAATCATCTGTTTATAGACGTGAATTCGAGGTTTAGGTAAAAAGTTAACCTGATCAATTCGTTCACCATCTAAACCTATCGATGTGAGTCCAAGACGTTCGTTTTTATAGTATGAAATAAATGCATTGAGTGTTGTTGTTTTTCCTGTATTTTTCGCTAAACCAATAATACCTATCGTTTGATAGGTGTCAATCTTGTTTATCATGTTGGATCCGATCCTTTCGCTTTAAAGATTCCGGCTCCATTGAAATCTGATTTCCTTGTAATAAACCACTGATACCATCCAACTTCTTTTCTTTGCAATCTTCACATGAACATTCTGAAGTATAATACTTGGGTTCACTATAGGTCGTAATAACGCCTTCGTAGTTTCGAAGAACAATTTTACCTGGTGCTTGAGAGATGATATAGTTTGGCATAACTGGAATTTTACCACCACCGTTGGGTCCGTCGACCACAAAGGTTGGTACTGCTAATCCACTGATATGTCCTCTTAAACCTTCGATAATTTCAATTCCTTTAGCAACACTTGTTCGAAAGTGTTCGATACCAAAGGATAAATCACATTGATAAATATAGTAAGGTCTGACACGAATAGCGATTAATCCTTTGACGAGACGACGCATAATATGTACACAATCGTTGATGCCTTTCAATAAAACCGATTGATTACCCACAGGAATACCTGCATCAACTAAGCGATCAATTGCTGCCTTTGATTCAGGTGTTATCTCATCGGGATGATTAAAATGTGTATTTACCCAAATTGGATGGTATTTTTTTAGCATGTTTACAAGTTCTTGTGTCACGCGTTGTGGCATGACAACCGGAGTTCTCGTGCCAAATCGTATGACTTGAACATGATCGATTTCACGCAGTTTTTTAAGGATGTATTCAATACGTGTATCGCTTGCCATAAAGGCATCTCCACCTGACAAAAGAACATCATTAACCTCTTCATGTTTACGAATGTAATCAATGGCTTTATCGATTTGTTCAAGTTTTAGTTCTGCATCTCTTTGTCCTGCAAAACGACGTCTTGTGCAGTGTCTACAATAAGTAGAACACATATCGGTAATTAAAAATAGTACGCGATCAGGATAGCGATGAGTGAGTCCTGGAACCGGAGAATCGTGGTCTTCATGAAGTGGATCTAGTAGATCATTTTCCCCATGAATGAGTTCACCACTAAAAGGAACCGCTTGTTGTCTGATTGGGCATTTTTCATTTGCTGGGTCGATGAGTGTCAAATAGTAAGGCGTGATTGCCATTCTTAAATGACCCAATATATTATGGATTGTTTTTTCTTCCTCTTTGGTCAGGGGAATATATTTTTTGAGTTCTTCAGCGGATCGTATGCGGTTAGCTGTTTGCCATTTCCAGTCATTCCACTGGTCATCCGTGATGTTTGGAAAATAGTTTTTTCTTCGTTCAAGATATGCTTGATTTAAATTTAATTTCATAAGATTCTCCTTAAACGTATTTGTTAATAAAGTACTCTCTTAGAGATTTGTGTTCTCTAAGTAGATCCAATGTGATCTCTGCATGTCCTTTTGTATAGCCATTTCCTATCATCATCGTGATATCTTTTCCAACGCCTTCCGCACCAAGTGCTGCTTTAGTAAATGATGTAGCCATGCTGAAAAAGTAAACAACTCCATTTTCTTTGGTTGACAAGATAGATGTCATTTCGGTCGAAGGAACATTGACAACATTGACCGTTAAATCAGCTAATCTACCTTGAGTCAATGCCATCATCTTTTCATATACAGCCACACTGTTTTGTGCATCTTCACAGATGATATCATCAACAAAACCAAACTGTTTTAAGAGTTCGACCTGTTTGGCTTCATTAACGAGTCCGATGACTCGTCCCTTTATACCAACCTGTTTTTTTGCTTCCAGTGATGTCAACAAACCTGACTTACCAGCAGCACCTATAATGAGTACAGTATCATTTGGCTTTGCCAGTTTTTTAACCTGTGCTGGAGCCCCACAGACATCGAGTGCTGCCAATACCAGTTTTTCATCCATATCCTCTGGAATCTTTGCGTAGATACCTGAATCAAACAAAATGGCTGATCCCGTGATTCGTACCTGTTCATTAGATAAATTGATATCATGAATTTCATCAATAAATAGAGGTGTGAGTGATAAAGACACCAGCGTTGCAATCTTTATACCTTTCTTTAAATCTTGATCATGAAATAATGGACCAACCTGTTTAATTGTACCAATCAGCATGCCACCGCTCTTTGTGATCGGATTTTGCATTTTTCCCTGTGCTTTAACGATGTCCTTAATCATATGTTTCATCTTTTCAACATCATGTTGACATGCTTCTTTCATCTGATGAAAAGATGCACTATCGATGTTTAAGATATCAACATCAATTAATACTTCAGTTTGTCCACAGACGGGGGTCGCATCGAGTCTATAGGCAGCTTGTGGTAAACTTCCTTTTGGATCGATGGTTCTATGTGTTCCAAAGCGCGATTCCATTAGTCTTTCCTCCTCATGCCTAAAATATCTCTCGCTTCATCTGGTGTAGCTATCTCTCTACCAAATGATTTTGCCATATCAACCACTTTTATAACTAATTCCTTATTTCCTTTAGCTAAAACACCTTTTTCAATGTAGAGATTATCCTCGAGTCCTACGCGGACATGTCCTCCATTTTCAATTGCTAATTTAGCTAAAGAAAACTCATAGCGTCCGATACCAGCAACACTATAGGTTGCATTTTTAGGGATACTTTCTCTTAAAAAATGAAAATCTCTTTCCTCGCCTGTCATACCTCCGTTGACACCGAGTACAAATGAAAAGTGGAGTGGGTCTTTAATCCATCCCTTTTTATATAATCGCAATACCAGATCGATATGTCCCTTTTCAAAACATTCGAGTTCAGGCATAATCTTTCTTTCATATATTTTTGTTGCAAAGTACTTTATATCATTTTCGGTGTTCACAAAAATATCATCGCCACCAAAATTGAGCGTTCCACAATCGAGTGTACACATTTCAGGATTTAGAAGTGTCGGTTTAAGTCTTTCATCACGTTTCATACCAACAGCACCACCTGTTGATGGTTGAATAATGACATCTGGACACTTCCTTAAGATGGCTTTCATCACTTTTTCGTATCTTTGTTTACTTTGAGTCGGTGTTCCATCATCTTTTCGAACATGAAGATGGATAATAGCTGCTCCTGCTTGATAGGCTTGAACGGCTTCTTCGACCATTTCTTCAACTGTATAGGGAACATATGGACTATTCTCTTTTGTAACTTCAGCACCAGAAATAGCACAGGTGATGATCAGTTTATTCATGATGAATCCTCATTTTGTCTTTTGGAACAATGCATGTGCCGATTGCTTCGGTTACCAACTGTTTTTGATCGAGAACATCTGCTGAAGAAGGACTAATATCAGGTCTTGATGCAATCACTTTAAAACATTGAAAATGCATTTTACGTGATGTTTTCCCCACATGAATAATTTCTCCCTCTACTTCAACAAAATCACCCGCATAAAGAGGTGCCAAAAAGTCGATTTTTTCATAGGCTCTAAATAAACCTTCATCGCCATCGAGATGAATTAATAACTCCGTAGCCACATCTCCAAACAGCGCTAAAACACGTGCACCATCCACGAGATTTCCACCATAATGTGCATCTGCTTGTGATAATCTTAAACGATGTGTAACCTTCATGTTCTATACCTCCATCAGTCCTACATGATCAATGTGCAGTGTAGCTTCTGTTTGACTGATAATATCTTCAATTGAAACATCAGGATGTCTTTCAATTAAATGAAGTCCATCTTCTCTCACTTCTATGACACAGAGTTCTGTGACGATCAAATCAACTTTTTTATATCCCGTCAAGGGAAGTGAACAGCGTTTCTTGATTTTAGGAATACCCTTGTTTGTATGTGTTGTTGCAATGATGACACGTTTGGCTCCTTCAACTAAATCCATGGATCCACCCATACCTGGAACAAGCTTTCCAGGGATAATCCATGAAGCAACAGAACCTTCTTCATCAACTTCAAGTGCACCGAGAACAGTAACATCGAGATGTCCTCCACGAATCATTACAAATGATAGTGCAGAATCAAAGAAGGCTGCATGTTTTTTAACTTTAGCATATTGACCCGATGGATTGGTTAGATGAACACAGACTTCCTCATTAGATGCTAATCCACCAAGACCAACGATACCATTTTCACTCTGTAAATAGATCGGTTCATCTTCTGGAATATAATTAGCAACTAATGTGGGTATGCCGATACCTAAATTAACCAAATTTCCTGGTTTAAGTTCTAATGCAATTCGCTTCGCAATTATTTCTTTTGCATCCATAACTACACCTCCACAATAAAGTCAATAAATGTATGTGGTGTAATCACCACTTCTGGATTGATTTCTTCTACTTTTTCTTCAATTTGAGCAATCACTATGTCAGCTGCTGTTGCCATTGTTGGATTAAAGTTTCTTGCTGAACCCTTGTAAGTCAAATTACCCATAAAATCACTATGATAGCCTGCAATCAGTGCGATATCTGCTCCGATGGGCTCTGATAAAATATAGGATTTTCCTTTGATTTCAATCATTTGTTTACCTTCTTCAACTGGTGTATGAATACCCGTTGGTGACAGGACACCTCCTAAGCGTCCACCGTGTGCTCTTATCTGTTCAATAAATGTTCCTTGAGGTATCAATTCAACTTCAATGCCACCAGAACTCATCAGTTTCCCAGCATTTGGATTGGTTCCAATATGTGTAACAATGAGTTTTTTAACCTGTTGGTTGATAAGCAGTTTACCAACACCTTTATCAAGATAACCTGCATCATTGCAGATAATGGTTAAATCTTTAACACCTGATTCTACCACCCAATCAATCAGGGTTTCTGGTGTTCCACATGTTAAAAAACCACCTACCATCACACGCATTCCATCTTGTAATAATGTAATAAAACGTTCTTTATCGATCCACTTATTCACAGTTTTCTTCCTTTCTTGGCATGAGCATTGCTTCACCCGTGACAGCGCATTCGTTTTTTTCGTTATAGACTTCAGTAGAAAATATCACACGATTTTTTTCAAGGATAATTTCTTTTACTGTAATAACAATCGTTATCGGTGTTTCTGGATAAACAGGTTTTAGAAACTTAAGGCTCTGAGAACAATAAATCATACCTCCACCTGGATATTCAAGTCCAAATACCTTTGAGAAAAGCGAACCGATAAACATACCGTGTACAATCGGTTTTTTAAAAATCGTTTTTGCACAATATGCTTCGTCATAGTGTGCTGGATTGAAATCTTGTGTCAATTTAGCAAACTGATTGATTTCCTCCTGCGTGATGATGCGCTGATAACTCTTTTGATCACCTAATCTAAATTGCTTAATCATAAAATGCTCCTTTTTTCAAAAAAATAAGAGAACTGCTATAAAACAGCTCTCCATTTAATTCTAAATGGCAATGAAGGAGGTGTATCCTCAATCATCAAGGTTAATGTGTAGACGCACATTAAGCTTTCGGCGGTATATTCCTTCAACAATCAATCGAACGTCTATTCTTTACTTGATTGGCTACACAACAGCCCGCACCTCTGTATCGTATCTATACTCATTATAAACGATTTGTGAAAGCGCTGTCAATGTCATTTCGACAATTATACTGAAAGTATTTTGACGAATATCATTCGCAGTTATTTCAAAGCATTTACAAAAGAAAAAATAAAGGTTATACTATATCTATAAATTAGATAGGAGGAATGTGTGCGTGAAAGGTTTTCTTAAATTCAGTGATGATCTTCCTTTGATCATCAAGATTTTACTTGCTTTAATATGGGGTATTTATTGGGGTATCTATCGTATTGTTAAAGGAATTGATACTGGTAACGTTGTCCTCATCATTCTAGGTATTCTTGTCTTCCCCTTTGGTTTCTTCTTTATGATTATCGACACAATCTCTTTAATCCTACACAAGAAACTCGTTTGGCTTGCATAAATCATTAAAATAATAATGGCGATTCAAAGCGAATCGCCATTTTTATGTTGTTCAAATTTGATCAGCTGGTCAAAGAAAACATCCTTGAGTGGTCGATACAACCAGTAGATGGTTATAAAGTTGGATACAGCCATAATTATTTCAAAGGGTAAATCCATTAAGAAGTAAGCGACAAATGGTGCATCTGTTAAAAAGACTGCTGCGGGAATAAACATCCATCCATAGACAAATCCAAAGATAAGACCAAACAAGGCGAGTCCAAGACTGGACTCTATTTTTTTTAGAAATGTTGATAAGCTGATCGGAACGATCATCCATGCTAAAACCATGAAGGGTATATGTGTGGGTAACATCGCTCCAAAAGGTGAAAAGATATTTATTGCAATCACGTGAACAATGATAATAAGTGTTGTTCTTTTGAAACCTAACACTTTCGCATATAAAACAATCATGAGGGTTGAAAACTGAATGTTTGGGAGAAAGGATAGTGCAAGTTGCTGAACAAAAAGAATCGCTGCGCAAATGGCGATTAATGCGATATCTTTAATTGCTCTTTGCGAAACACTCATCTAACCCCATGCCTCCTCATAACTGATCAAAAAAGTATCTTCATCTTGATAGGGAATATTGCTTGCTCCAAGCGTTGATAATTCTTTGATACCATCATTGTATAAATAGATAGATAGAAAGGTGTGTGTCCAATCGGTCATCAGTTCAAAATCATCATTTTTAATGCCTAAAATTACCTTGCTCTGATAGCCCACTTGAAAAGTGTAACTGCAGGTTGTATCTGGCTGATAGCTTGCGTTAGCACATGTTAATTCAAACGCTCGATCAAGCACATCAAAAAATGTATCTCCTTGATAGAATTCAAGTTCGCCTTCAAAAACGACCACTTGATTTTCACCTTCAATATACAAATAGATTATTCCATCACTTTCTGCACGATTGTCCATTGTCAAAAACCGGACGAGTACTAGACCAATCAGTACAACAATGACAGATATAAAGATTTTTAATTTGAGGTGTTTCAATCAATCACATCCTAGTTAATAACTTCAAATACCCATAAATTAAGAGTGGGATCAGAAATAGTCGTCATGTGATCCCGATAAATCTTATACATGACAAGTGCAGCAAAACCTTGAGGTGTCGTAAACGCCAAATCAGGATTTTCATCATCAATCAGATGATTGAATGCAAATTCATTTACATAGAGCATCAGGGATTCAACAAGATCGCTTTCAAGTGTGCTGTATATTTCATCTCTTGGATTTTCTCCAACAGCTAATAAACCGATGATAGAAACGGCTGTTGATGCAGCGTTAGCACCACCCCAACCTATAACACCTGTACTTGTCATGTTATCTTTAATCACATCAATCATCTGTTGAATATAGGTTTCAACAGCTTGATTTTCTTGGAGTGAAGATACTGCACTAAGTGCCATTCCGGCAAAATCTGCATCCATATATTCTGGTATCTCAAGAATAAAATCTTGAATGATTTCGTTTCGTTTGTCATGGTTTTCATTGGTATAGAAAACATCGAACGCATTGAGATAGGTAATCGTTTCATAAAGACCATCAGGTGTCAGTTCTACAAAGGTAGTAAAATCAGTTTCAAGTTCATTATCTAAATCTTTTGAAAAACTGACAAGTGCCTTCTTGAAGCGATTTGCAACTGTTTGGTCATCATAGTCGGGATAGTCTAATTCGGTTAAATCAATCGTATTATATCCATAGATACTTAATTGATTTAATGCAGCGAGTACATAATGATCCATCCCATCTTGGTTGATATATGTATTCACTTTTTCATCCAAAAATCCATAGATGAACTGATCGATTTCTTGATCCACATCAGAGAGCATCGATGATTCTCTAAATGAAATAACCATATCCTCTTCATAGGTTACTTGATCAAGACCTGTTTCAATCATTTGATCATTGACATAGATACTTAACCAGTAGTTATAAGTGATACCAAACTCGGTTGGATAGAATCCGTCAACACCTTTAATAAAGGCTCCAAAAGTACTCATTTCATAGTCTAGATCAACGTGCTCATCAATCACTTCGATGAGCGATAATTCTGTCGTATCTGGATACGTGATCTCTTCATCAATCATCACTTCTCCACTGATATCTCTTACTTCAATACGTAGCGTCTGTTTCTGATCTTGACATCCAGCAAGAAGCAACAAACCCATTAAAAATAAAACAACAAAACCCATTTTTTTCATGTCTATTCTCCTTTTATTGACGTAAAAAAACCATACCTTCGGGGTATGGCAATAGACAAAAAGAGGATATTTGTCCTTCTCAACCCCAGAAGATGACTCAACTTGACATGTGTAGGTAGGTCTCCCGGCTTAACATCATCCTACTTTGCACCTTCCCGCTTTCGCAGTGGCTCTTGCATTTCGTCCGTTTCACGGTTGCTGGGACAGCTCAAGCATCAACTTGATTCCCTGTTACGCTCCATGAGCACCATCATGTCGATTTGATTACTTTTATTATATGCGATGAATCCAGATAGTTCAAGGTGCAAATCAAACTTTATGTCTTCTTTAGAATGAATCTGTTTTTCTCAACTTATTTTCAAATGTTGATATACTTTTCCTAAGAGCTGATCTCGTACTTGAACAATATTTCTCTCAAGATTTTCTACTTGATTAGAATACTGTTTTCGTGCAATTTCATCATCTAAACCCGGAAGATTAATGAGCACATTCATGATAGCCCCTAGGGCTCCTGATGAAAGTGCGAGCGTGGCTACACCTATATCAGATACGGTCTGTTTATTACCATAGGTCAACACAAAATCAAACTGATGGAGTGCAGCCAAAGAAATGGAAGCAACCTTGAGAGGAACCATAATCGCTTGTAGCGTTCCTTCTTGTATTTTTGCTTTACGCATTTCTATTTCATTATCTGTAGACTTGGGTAACTGATATGCTGACATGATCCGATTGAATGCTTCTGTATCCGCATCGATTAAATGAATGAGTTCTTCTTTCATACCTGTTAATGAAAAGATGATATCTTTGAATTCAAATTGAATTTTAGGATCTAGTGCAAGAAACTTCTTTTTCTCAACCGTTAAATGACCAACCATACGCGTTAACGCAACACCCATGGCAGACATCAATGAGGATACTGAACCACCACCTGGAGCGGGTGATTTGCTATCGACTTCATCGATAAATGATCTTACATTCATTTCTACTAATTTCATATGACTTACCTCACAATCGTTTGTTTACTGACAACCTGTTCTCCCATAATGAAGACATCTTGAACGTGATTCATACCAAAGTGATAAAAGATATAGGTTAAATTGGGTGCACCCATCAAAACGATATCTGCATCTTTACCCACATCAAGTGACCCCTTGGAAACATCTACACCTAAATGATAGGCTGCATTCATCGTCACTGCATTGAGTATTTCAGCAGGTAAAAGTTTGAGTTTATTGGATGCAAGTTGCATAATGAACAAAAAGTTCTCGGTTGGGCAAGATCCAGGATTATAATCTCCTGCAATTGATAAGGCCACATTGTGATCAATCATCTTACGTGCGTTAGCATAGTTTTTATTCAAATAGAATGAGGTTCCTGGTAAAACATTTGCTACCGTATGTGATCTCGATAATTTTTCAATATCATCATCACTTATAGCCATTAAATGATCAACGGATGTGCAGTTTAACTCAACACCTAATCCCGCACCACCTAATGAATGGATTTCATCTGCGTGCATTTTGACTTTAAAACCTAGTTTCTTAGCTTCAGTAAGTAACAATCTCGTCTCTTCGATTGAAAAGACGCCTTCTTCACAAAACACATCCACTGCTTCTGCTAGATCTAAATCTGCAATGCGCTTCATATCATGGATCATCTCATTGATATAATCTTGTTTTCTTCCTGTGTACTCTTTGGGTATGGCGTGTGCAGCCATATAAGTTGATAAAACTAAGATGGGATGTGTATCATTGAGTTTATGATTAACACGAAGCTGTTTTGTTTCATGTTCAAGTGATAAACCATAACCACTTTTTGATTCAACGGTTGTAACACCATAGGTCAACATGGTGTCAAGCGATTGATAAGCTTTGTTATATAGTTCATCAAATGTTGCTTTTCGTGTTTTTTCAACCGTTCCTAAAATGCCACCACCTTGATTGAGTATCTCTAGGTATGGAACTCCTTTTTGGAGTGCTTCATATTCATCTTCTCTTGATCCAAAATGGACAAGGTGTGTATGCGAATCAATCAATCCAGGAAGTGCTATTTTTCCTTGAGCATCGATGAGTTCTGTATTCGAACCGATAGATGAATCACCATCACCGTGACCTATAGCAATTATTTTTCCATCTTTGATAGCAATATATCCTTGATGAATTTCTTTAATCGAAGACATATCTCGACCCCTTATGGGTGGTTTTTGATCCGGTGTGTAGATCGTTTTAATGTTATATATAATACGATCAGCTATCATAGGTTATCCTCCTTCTAAAGGTTTGCTTCAATAATCTTTTTGATATCAAAGTCACGAAATTTAAGGATTTCAATGGCGTATTGACATATCTGATCCATGGTGATATCTTTTGGAAGTTTATGACCTTCAACTGCAAAATAGTATCTCAGTGAATCGGTGATACAGTCCTCTGGAATCAATCCAACAACTTCAGAACTGGTTACGTGAACACCATAACGCTTAGCTTCCATCTTAACTGTTTCGATGATTCGATAAAGTGGATTTTTTTTGTAGTCCAATATATTCATGGTAACTTGAACGTGATCACGTTCTTGTAAATAAGCGGGGCCAGCTTGTATGTATTGAAATCCTCCAGATGACTTACGTATAGCTTTAGCAATGCTCGATGCAACTTTCTCATCATTGGTATCAAGATCGATATTATAGGCTATGAGTGGTAATCTCGCTCCAATAGCAACTACACCAAATGTTGGGTGAATCTTTGCCTGACCATAATCAGGTTTCCAAGTTGGGTCTTGTATCTTTTCTTTCATACCCTCAAATTCACCTTTGCGTATATCGGGGAGTTGTTCGCGATCCTTTGTTTGAGCAGCTTTAGCATAGAGAAAAACGGGGATGTTATACATGAAGGAAACGTGTTCAGCAAGCGATTTCGCGTAATTGATGCACTCTTCAATACTTATATTTTGAATGGGGATAAATGGAACAACGTCGACTGCACCCATACGTGGGTGTTGTCCTGAATGTTGATTCATATCAATCAAATCTTTGGCACGTTCAAAAAACGAAATCAAGGGTATAATCATACTTTCTGGATCACCAATCAGCGTGATCACCGTACGATTATAATCTTTATCAGGTTCATAACTAATGAGCTTAAATCCATTTTGATTTTGAAGAGGTTCAATAATTTTTTTGATTTTTTCTAGGTTTCTTCCTTCACTTATGTTGGGTACACATTGAACGATTTTCATTTTTTATGTCCTTTCATATCATCTTGGATAATCTGCATGATAAGCTCATCATCACTTATAAAGGGAAGGGTAACACTTGCCTTTTCTTCGTTTTCATTAAACAACTTGGCGGTTTCAATCGCATGCTTGTTACCTGCCCAAGCACGTCTAGATACGCCTGCCATCACATCATAAGTTATGGCTTCTCTTAGTATTTGATCTGTCAGAGATGAACCATCAAGAACGATTCCATAACCACCGTTGATCGCTTTGGATACTCCGACACCACCACCATTATGAAGTGCTACGAGGGTCATACCTCTACTTGCGTTACCCAGTGCAACATGGGTAGCCATATCTGCCATAATGTTAGAACCATCTTTGATGTTTGCGGTTTCTCTAAAAGGTGAATCAGTTCCACCGGTATCGTGATGATCACGTCCTAGCATAATTGGACCAACGATATTTTTTCGTACAAGTTCATTAAAACGGAGGGCAATCTTCAATCTTCCTTCGGCATCTTGGTAGAGGATACGTGCTTTAGTACCTACAACAAGATCATTGTTTTTTGCTTCTTTAATCCAGATATAATTGTCATAATCCTGGAATCTGCGTTCCTTTGGAATCAATTGCATCGCTTCGAAATCAGTGATATCTAAATCCTCTTGCTTACCGGATAGACATACCCAACGAAATGGACCATATCCATAATCAAAGAGCAATGGACCCATTAAATCTTCTACATAAGAAGGTTGTGTAAATCCATCAAGATCATTGATCTTATTTTTACAAATCGATTGGACTCCAGCATCATAGACAGCTTTTAAAAATGCATTTCCATAATCAAAAAAATAAGTCTTGTTTTGAACCAATGTCTCAATCAGTTCATAATGCTTAATAAGCGAATCATTCACAAGTTTTTTGAATGTCTCTTTGTCCGTTTTTAGCATGTCAGTTCTTTGCTCAAAACTGATTTGATAGGGACAATATCCCCCATCATAAACAGCATGACATGATGTTTGGTCACTGAGTAAATCAATGGTTATATGATGCTCAACCGCATATGCTAAAAGATCGACAATATTGCCGTGATATGCGATGGCTTTATGTTCTTTTTTAGATACTGCTTGATGTGCTAACTCAAAAACTTCATCCAAGGATGATGATACTTGATCGATCCAACCCTGTTTGTATCTAGTTTCAATACGTGATGGATCGACTTCTGCGATAATACCTACTCCACCAGCAATCTTAATGGCTTTACCTTGTGCACCACTCATTCCACCTAAACCAGAGGATACAAATAACCTACCCTCCAAATTGCCATCTTGGGGAATACCTAATTTCTTTCTACCCGCATTGAGCAGTGTCGAATATGTACCATGAACGATGCCTTGTGGTCCGATATACATCCAGCCACCTGCGGTCATCTGACCATAGTTGGCAACACCTAAGGCTTGTGCTCGTTCAAAATGATCTCTGTTATCATACATTCCGACCATAAGGCCGTTGGTGATGATAACTCGAGGTGCTTGTTTATGACTCTCAAAAATTCCAAGTGGATGTCCTGACATCACGGTTAATGTCTCCGTTTCGCCCACGAGTTCTAAATACTTTTTAATCAAATGATATTGCATCCAGTTTTGACAGACCTGCCCGGTTTCACCATAGGTCACCAATTCGTAGGGATAGAGTGCAACTTCTGGATCAAGATTGTTATCGATCATCACCATCAATGCTTGTCCTGCTAATGTTTTTGCTTTATAGTGATCAATTGACTTTCCGTAAATAGGTGTTTTCGGATAAAAACGATAGCCATAAATCCTACCTCTATTCCTTAATTCATCAAGAAATTCAGGAATGAGTGTTTCCTGCCATTCATAGGGTATGTAACGAAGTGCATTTTTGAGTGCTAATCTCGTATCTTCAATAGAAAGTTCATGACCTCTTTTAGGTGCTCTTCGATAGGATGGATTAAACTTAGTGGGCTCAGGCAACTCATGAAAGATATCTTTGAGTGTTATACTTCGCATCACTTCTCCTCCTTAAATAGTATCTTTTCAAAAGATTCATCCATAAGCATCTTTTCCATTTGATGCATATATGGGTAAAGAATTTCATCTTTCTCGATGAATGGAATATGCTTTCTTATCTCATGATAAGCTCGACTGGTTGTCTTACCTAACTGTTTTTCATCACGAAAATCGATGGCTTGACATGCTGTCATGAGTTCAATAGCGATGACTTTTCTTACGTGATCAAGAATCGTTTTGGCTTTACGTGCAGAAATAGAACCCATGGATACGTGGTCTTCTTGATTAGCTGATGAAGGTATGGAATCAACCGATGCCGGATGTGAAAGAACCTTGTTTTCAGAGACGAGTGATGCTGCTGTATATTGTGCAATCATGAATCCAGAGTTAAGTCCTGATTCTTTTGCTAAGAAAGGTGGTAGTCCACATGAAAGATGAGGGTTGACCATGCGTTCAATACGACGCTCACTGATATTGGCTAGTTCTGATAGAGCAATGCCCATATAATCGAAAACCATGGCGAGCGGTTCACCATGAAAGTTTCCTGCACTGATCGCTTCGTTTTTATCATTAAAAATCAATGGATTGTCGGTGACAGCATTCATTTCTCTTTCTAAAATATTTTTCGTATGTTCAAAAGCATCCAGTGATGCACCATGAACTTGTGGTGCGCACCGTAAGGAATAAGCATCTTGAACCCTTTGTTGATGTTGCTTAGAAACAGCTTGACTTCCCTCAAGATAGTTTCTAACATCTTTAGCAACACTCATTTGCCCTTCTTGTCTTCTTATCTGATGCACGCGTTCATCATAGGCATCGGTGATTCCTTCAAGTGCTTCCATCGTGAGAGCTAATGCTAGATTAGCAAATCTCAACAGTTTAAACGCATCATATAAAACCAATCCACCGATAGCAGACATCGCTTGTGTTCCATTGATGAGACTTAATCCTTCTTTCGCTTTTAAATCATCAAGTGGCTTAATGCCAGCTAATTTTAAAGCTTCTTTCGCTTGATAAACATGACCTTGATAGTTGAGTTCACCCAGTCCAATCAGGGGTAGGCTCATGTGAGATAGCAATGCGAGATCACCACTTGCACCAAGACTTCCTTTTTCATAAACAACAGGAATTAAGTCATGGTTTAAGTAATCCACCATCTTTTGTATGGTTTCAACACGTAGACCACTATACCCTTGAATCAATGCATTTATTCTAAGCGCCATCATGGCACGAACAACTTCGTTAGGTAATGGATCACCTACACCACATGCATGACTCATCAAAAGATTTGCTTGAAGTTGTGATAAAGATTTCTTATCAATTTTGACATTAGACAAGTGCCCAAATCCTGTATTGATACCATAAACAGCCTCATCACCTTCTGCAAGTTTCATGACAATCTCTCTTGCGTGTTGAACCTTATCAAGGTTTTTTTGATCAATTGTCACCTGTTCATGATCACGAGCAATTCTTTTAAGCGTCGCTAATGTCAGTGTGTCACCGTTTAGTATAATCATCTTATCAGTCACTTTCTATTTGGAATCTGCAATCAAGCACGCAAGTGCAATGGAATAAAACTTACTTTCTTTACTATCAGCTCTCGATGTTAAAACAATCGGTTTTCTTGCTCCAGCAATGACGGATGCACTTTTAGCGTTTGCTAAAAACATCATACTTTTGTAGAAAACATTTCCTGATTCGATTTGTGGCATCACGATGAAGTCAACATCCCCAGCCATCGGATCTGTAATCCCTTTGTGTTCTGCCGCTTCTTGGTTAATGGCATTGTCAAGTGCGAAAGGACCACCGATGATGCATCCTTTAATACGATCGTTTTGATTGCGTTCAATCAGTTCAACTGCATCGAGTGTTGCCTGCATCTTTGGATTAACTTTTTCAACAGCAGCAATCATGCCCACTTTAGGGGTTTTAATTCCGATTGCATGTAAAACTTCAACACCATTTTCGATGATCTCTTGTTTGATGTCCACATTGGGATCGATATTCATCGCTCCATCAGACATCATGAGTAATTTATGATACGTTGGAATTTCCATCACGCTGACATGAGAAATACGATTTGGTGTACGCAATCCAAAATCTTTGTCGAGTGCAGCTCTTAAAATAACTGATGTATCGACGAAACCTTTCATTAAGATATCACCTTTACCAGTTGATACGAGTTTAACCGCTTCTTCAGAAGCCTCGAGTGGATCTTTGATATCGATGATTTGATAATCCTTGGGTTGGCTTTTGAGTTCAATTAAAATACGTTCAATCTCCTTAGCATCTCCCACTAAAATTGGTTGTATGATATGAGCATTTTTAGCCATAACAACCGCTTCAAGCACTGGGTGGTCATTGGCTGTAGCGACCACCATCGTTTTGGATGTTAATAGTTCGGCACGTTTCACTAGGTCCATCATTGTCTTGATCATGTGAAAACCTCCTTTTAATAGATTTTAGCTTGTTCTTCGCCCTTGAGTACACGGAGTGCTCCAAAGGCTAGTGCTTCCATCTCATCTTCACCTGGATAGATAAGTACTGGAGCAATAAAAGATACTCTTTCTTTGATTAAGTCAACTGTCAGTTGATTGTATGCTAAACCACCTGTTAACACGATGGCATCGACTTCACCTTTGAGAACCGTTGCATAAGCTCCGATTTCTTTGGCAATTTGATAACACATCACACTGTGAATAAAGGCAGCTTTCTCGTCACCTTCCTGAATTCTTTTCATCACGGTTAAGCCATCATTGGTACCGAGGTATGCGACAAGACCACCCTGTCCATAATTTTTTCTCTGTATTTCTTTTAGGGTATATTTACCAGAGAATACCATCTTATAGAGGGGACCCATCGGAACTTCACCACTTCGTTCTGGTGACATAGGACCATCACCATCTAAAGCGTTGTTAACATCTATAACACGTCCAAAGTGGTGTGCAGCAACGCTGATTCCACCACCTAGATGAACCATAACAAGATTAAGTTTTTCATAAGGTGTATTTAGATCCTTAGCGACTTTTCTAGCAACTGCCTTATGATTTAATGCATGAAATAGACTATCTCTTTTAATCTCAGGCATACCTGTGTATCTAGCAATATCTTCCATTTCGTCAACAGCCACAGGGTCGACTATATAACCTGGGATATGGTATTTTTTAGCAATAGTTTGAGCAATCACACATCCAAGGTTGGATGCGTGTTCTCCGCGCTTCGCTTCTTTAATATCATAGATCATTTGGTCGCTCACTTCGTATGTTCCGCTAGGAATCGGTTTAAACATACCTCCACGACCAACAACGGCATCGATTTCATTTAAATCGATTGCGTCTTTTTTGAGTTCTTCCATAATCGCTTCCATGCGGAAATCATATTGATCAATGATACGATTATACGATAAAATCGTTTTTGAATCATGTTTAACATTGACTTTAAAGACACATGTTTCATCATGATAGATAGCTAACTTCGTTGATGTTGAACCGGGATTAATTGCGAGTATTTTAAATGCCATATGTTCCTCCTTCATCAATAGGTCTAAAGGTTGATGTAAAATGTCTTAAAATAGGTGATTCATATTCAAAGGTATAACCCTTTAACTCATGGCGATGTTGATACGTATGAATCACCGCTTCAGCGACCACATCTAAATGATTATATGTGTAAAGTCTTCTTGGGATAGTTAAACGCATGAGTTCCATTTTACTTTCTAAGTTTTTATGGGTATCTGGATCTCTTCCAAGTAGCAAAGAACCTATTTCTACAGCTCTAACACCTGCTTCAATATAGATTGCATTGGTAACTGATAATGCTGGAAATTGATCAAAAGGTATATGTGGACAAAAAGCTTTACAGTCAACAAAAACAGCATGTCCACCTACAGGATACTGAATGGGAACTCCTGCATCATGCAATCTGTCTCCTAAATATCTGACTTGATCGATGCGATGTTTTAAATAGTTTTCATCGAGTGCTTCCATTAATCCGACGGCTAAAGCATCCATATCACGACCGTTTAGCCCACCATAGGTTGGAAAACCTTCATAGGGTACGACATAGGTCCGGCACTTGTCATAAAGATCTTTGTTATCGCGAATAGCAATAATACCACCCATGTTGACAAGACCATCCTTTTTGGCACTCATCAAGAAGGCATCGGCATACTGAAATTGTTCTTGTGCAATATCAAAAATGGATGTGTTCTCATATCCCTTTTCTCTTTCTTTAATAAAATAGGCGTTTTCAGCATATCTTGCACCATCAATGATGACCATAATACCGTAGCGGTCACATAGTTTTTTGGTTTCTCTTAAATTTTCCATCGAAACAGGTTGACCACCCGCTGAATTGTTGGTGATCGTCATAATGACACCGGCAATATTTTCTTTGCCCTTTTCAAGAATCGTTTTCTCAAGCGATTCAAGACACATGTTTCCTTTGAAATCATGCCAATGTTCAATGTCATAACAATCTTCAACAACGCAATCGATTGCTCTTGCTCCTGCAAGTTCAACATGTGCTCTGGTCGTATCAAAGTGAATATTCGAAATGTAGTACATACCCTTTTTAGTCACTAATTGAGGTAAAAAGACCTTCTCTGCCCCTCTGCCTTGGTGAACGGGAATAAAATAGGTATATCCAGTAATCTTTTTTACAACCGATTCGAGCCTGTAAAAACTTCTGCTTCCTGCGTATGCTTCATCCCCCGTGAGCATTGCTGCCCACTGTTCCTGACTCATGGCTCCTGTCCCTGAATCTGTCAATAAATCAATGTAGACATCGTCACTCTTCAAAGAAAAAGGGTTATACCCCGCACGTTTGAGCAGTTCGATGCGTTCTTCCTTTGTGGTTTGCCGAATAGGTTCCACCATTTTAATACGATAGGGCTCTGCCATATACTTTTTTTCCATGAAACGTCTCCTTATGCTTGATACCCTTATTATACATAATAAGCAAAGAAAAATAAACCTTTTATGAAAGCGCTTTATATTTTCACACGATTGTATGATTTTCTTTCTGAAAATAACATTCATCTTTTCCTATGTTACAATAGGTTTGAAGCTTAGGAGGTATGTTTTGTGAACAATCAAAGTTTATCGCTCAAAAGACATCTTGAACTACAGGGAAAAGTGGAAATGATTGCAAGAGCTGAAATTAAAACAAAAGAAGATTTGGCTATTTTATATACTCCTGGTGTTGCTGAACCCTGCTTAGAAATAGCAGAAAACAAAGAACTATCTTATGTTTACACTAGAAGACAACATACCATTGCAGTGATAACCGATGGCTCAGCTGTGCTCGGTTTAGGATCTATCGGAGCGGAAGCAAGCATGCCAGTTATGGAAGGAAAAGCTATGCTCTTTAAACTTTTAGGTGGACTGGATGCAATACCTTTATCGATAGGAACCAATGATCCTGAAAAGATCGTTGAAACGGTGCGTTTGCTTCAGCACAACTTTGCAGGTATCAATTTAGAAGATATCGCTGCTCCCAACTGCTTTTTAATTGAGCAAGAACTTAAAAAAGTGTGTGATATTCCAGTGTTTCATGATGATCAACACGGTACAGCAATTGTTGTGAGTGCAGCTTTGATCAATGCTTTAAGGTTAGTTGATAAAAAGATTGAGGATATCCATCTCGTCATTAACGGTGCGGGAGCTGCTGGAACGTCGATTGCTCATTTTCTGATATCTTTAGGTGTTAAAAAGATGATCGTCTGTGATAAGAAAGGTATTTTATCCAAAGGTGATACTTCGCTATCTCAAACTCACCAAGCTCTTGCTCACTTAACCAACCCAAACCAGCTTACAGGTTCATTAGATGACGCACTTTTTGGTGCAGATGTTGTTATCGGTGTATCTGCTAAAGGTGCAATCACAGAAGCCATGGTTCAAAAGATGAATCAAAAACCTATCGTGTTTGCAATGGCAAACCCCAATCCTGAAATCACATATGATGAAGCCATTCATGCTGGAGCTTATATCGTAGGTACAGGATCATCAAAATGTCCCAATCAGATCAATAATCTTCTCGCTTTTCCAGGCATCTTCAAAGGTGCACTCGATGCTCATGCTAAAGACATTACACACGATATGATGAAAGCAGCTGCTTACGCAATAGCAAATTACATATCCAAAGATGACCTAAAGCCAGATTATATTATACCCTGTGCACTAGATCCCAATCTCCATACATGTGTATCTGATGCTGTCAAAACATGTGCCATCAAAACACACGTTCAAAAAACACATCCTTAAATAAATCAAAAGGCTCTCGTCAATAACGAAAGCCTTTTTTGATACCACTCTTTTAATAGATAAGTTGCATCTTGTCTTCTTGAGTAGTGAGTTCACGAGCAAATCTGCTAATATCTGTAGCTGCTCTATCGCTAATGTGATAATGTTGATGGAAACATCCAAGTGCGCAGTGGATGATAAATGTCGTGAACGCTTTAATGGTCTGAAACTTTTTCATAGAATCCTCCGTTTTTATAATTAATTAATTAATTGATATTTAATCGATATGTCGCGAATTAATTAATTTTTTTTAATTTACACCTTAATTATATTAATTTGTGAATCGATTGTCAAGACTTTTGTACCATTTTTATTGATTTTTTTAATTTTTTCTTTGATTTTATTGATTTTGTTTTAATTTTTCTCCTATTTTTTGAATTTTCTGATTAATTTGTTCATTCTTTTCAAAAGAAAAACCAGCTTTCGCTGGTCTTTATAAGAAATTGATGATTAAGAGAAACTATCAAAGAATACGTTTTCTTGTTTGATTTGATGTTTATTCAGTACTTGAATACACGCTTTAATCATACCCGGTGAACCACATAGATATGCCTCACATTCAGACAAATCATCAACGTGACGATCAACAACTTCTGTGATCAGCCCGGTTTCACCGTCCCAAGTATCCTCTTGGAGGGGTTCTGAAAGTGCTGGTATGTATTCAAAGTTTGGAAATTCCTTAGATAGTTCCATAAACTCTTCAGTATAATAGAGATCTCTTTTTGATTTTGCTCCAAAGAAATATTTAACCTTGCGATTCATTCCTTGATCTCTTAAATAATAGAGAATTGAACGAATCGGTGCTTTTCCTGATCCACCTGCAATACAAATCATATCGCGATTTGATTCTTCCTGTAGGTAAAAATCGCCATAAGGACCCGTGAGTATCACTTTATCTCCAACTTCGAGTGCTTTGTGAACAAATGTTGTTGCGAGACCTTTAGGTACTTGTCTGATGATCAGTTCAATTTCCCCTGTCTTTTTGGGATGTGATGCAATCGAGTAAGCACGAATCACATCGATCCCTGGAACCTTTAGTTGTGCATATTGACCAGGTTTAAATATCATTTCTTTAGGCTCTATCAATTCAAAACGTACCAATTTGATATCATAAGTTAAATCTTCGATATAAGAAACACGCGTGACATATTCCTTTGCATTAAGCAGTTCATTTGGAATTTCAATTTTCATGTTATCTCTGACTTTAACCTGACAGGACAAGCGAATGCCTTCTGCTTGTTCTTCTTTACTTAAAAAAGGAATTTCAGTGGCTTTTATTTCACCACCACCTTCAATGAGTTTAAATTTACAGAAACCACACGTTGCTTTTCCACCGCATGCAGAAGGAATAAAGATCTTGTGCTGTGATAACGTGTTGAGTACTGTCTCATCACCTGATACAGGGATGATCTTATCCTCATTGATTTGTATAACTTTTTCTTTATTTCCTCCAAGCAACTTTTCAACAACAATCAATATACCCGCGATAACAAGTAGGACGCCAATTAATACGATAGGTACAAATAATAAATTCATCATGACCTCCTATATATTTGCCAAACCGGTGAAACCGATGAAAGCAAGCGCGAGGATACCTAAAACGATAAACGCGATTCCCTTTCCACGGAGACCCTTTGGCAAATCAGATATTCTTGCCATCTTTTCACGGATACCAGCGAGCAGAATAATAGCGAGAGCCCAACCAACGGATGAACCAAATCCAAATGCAGCAGTTTCACCAAATGTATATTCACGATTGACGAAAAAGAGTGAGATAGCTAAGACGACACAGTTAACGGTAATCAAAGGTAGAAAGATACCAAACGCATTGTACATCGATGGAACAAACTTTTCCATAAATATTTCCAATAACTGTACAACGGCGGCGATTGTAATAATAAAGACGAGAAGTGCTAGTTTTTCAGTACCTGTTGCTACGAGCAGTTGATAAATTGGCCAGTTAATGATTGCTGTCAACGTGACAACTAAAATAACGGCGAGCCCCATACCTTTGGCATTTTTTACACTCGTTGATATTGCAATGAGTGGACACATACCTAAAATATAGACGAGGGCAATGTTGTGATTGAGAATAGATGCTAATATGAGTTCAAATAAGTTTCCCATCTGCTTTCCCTCCTAATTCGTTTCATAAAACTTCGACCACTCACGGATACCCCAGATCAAAAGACCTAAGACAAAGAATCCGCCAGGAGCCATCGACATAACAACCCAATTAGGCCAGGTATCTGGCATAATTTGTTGTCCTAGAATACTACCCGATGCAAGAAGTTCACGTATGACGGCGACGATCACTAAGATGAGTGTATAACCCATACCGGATGCGAAACCATCAACCAGTGTATAGCGAACAGGATTTTTTGCAGCAAAAGCTTCAGCACGTCCCATGACGATACAGTTGGTAATGATTAAACCAACATATGCACCGAGTGCGCTTGCAATAGTAGGGAAAAATGCTTCTAAAAACATTTGAACTGCAATAACAAAGGTTGAGATAATAACCATGTAGGTAACCATACGAACCTTTGAAGGAATATAGTTTCTAATCAATGAAACAACTGCTGAAGATGCCATAACAACGAATGTGACACCAAGACCCATTGCAATTGCATTGTCAACACGGTTACTTACGGCAAGAGCCGAACAAATCCCAAGTACAGCGACGACAATCGGATTGTTGCGATGTAATCCATCTTTGAGGATGTTATACCATTTGGTGTAACGTAAACGTATCCATTTTTTCATAAGTTATCCTCCTCAACTCATACGACTTTCCCAAGCCGCTTTGTATATCTGGTAGGTATCATTCATAATCTTTTCAAAAGCAGATGACGTTCTCGTTGCTCCAGTGATTGCATCAACTTCATTGGGTAGATTGGGTGAACTGTCTTTGTTGATTTCCAATGTCGGTGTCATTTTTATACCTACGAAATTTGCTAGATACTTCGCTTCAGCTATGATTCCACCTAAACCTGGTGTTTCTTCCTGTTGTAAAACTTTGATTGCAACAATCGTTTCAAAATCACTTTCAAGTGTTATGATACCTGATATCGGACCCCACACACCACCACCAGTATATTCATAGGAAATATAACCTGTCGTTTTGTGTTCATAAAATGTGAGATCATCCACTTCGATGATTTCGATCACATCATCAAAGACATCATGAATATTACCAAAATTATAACTTTCATCATTCGCAGCTAATATAGCACCTTTAAGTTGTGCAGCTTCATTTTGTTTAATGCGATCTCTTGTCAGTGCATCAACACCAACGAGAATTCCTGAGGTAAATAGACCTAAAATCAGAACAAAGATAATTAAGCGTAGGTTTTGTTTCATGCATTCAAAACCTCCTTCTCTTCTTTTTTAATCGTCAAGTTATCAATTAGAGGAGAAACAGCACTCATAAGAATGACTGCAAAAGTCACACCTTCGCTGTAGGATCCAAATAAACGAATCACAAAAGTTAAGATAGCTAACCCAAGTCCATAAAGAATTTTACCAGATGATTTAATGGGAGCTAAGACGGGATCGGTTGCAATAAAGAATGCACCAAAGATGAGACCTCCCGTGAGTAAAGATAGGATAGGATCTCTACCCCAATCAAAGAATAAATAAGATAGTCCAGCTAGTGCAAAATAGAAACCTAAATAACTCACCGGTACTTTCCAATCTCTTACCTTTAAAATTAAAAGCGCAAGACCCAGTGCAAGAACTCCTACTCTAAACGTTTCACCTGTTACACCTGGAGCATTTCCAAACAAGAGTTGGTTGATGGTAAATGGATAAGGTGTTATTCCTCGATTTAAACTGTTCAAAGGTGTCGATCCAGAAAATATGTCACCACCTTGGAGCATCCAGCTGGTTGACATCTGGGCGGGAAATGAGATCAGAACAAAAAGTGCACCAACGAGTGCTGGACTGAAGATATACTTTCCACTACCACCAAAAATGTTTTTACCAAAAAAGACTGCAAAGAAAGCAGCAATACCCACTAACCAATAAGGAACTCCTGGCGGCAAGATGAGTACCACCAAGAGCGGAGTTATCATCCACTCATGATCGAATGGCTGCTTTCTCATTTTTGCAAACATAAATTCAATCGCTACACTCACTACCATAGATACGGCTAATAGTCCTAGAACCCTTAGTCCGTAAAAGATAATGCCTATAATGAGTAGTATGACTAAGGTGCCTGTGAAAATCCATGTGTTTCGTTTTTTAGACGTGTTTTTTTCAATATTCAAATTCGTGTCATTCATGTTGTCACCCTTTTCATATATTTCATCTCAGATGGAATTGTTTCATCCGTATTTTTACTCATATTATAGCACTACTCGTCTATGATAACAAACGCAAAGCATTATGAATAATTGATACTTTCATAAGTTATCTTTGTAAAGTATTACAAAGAGAAGATCATTTCAAAGAAAAAGCGTGGACAACATCCACGCCTGTTTTTTACTTGACTGCGATACAATCGATTTCAATCTTGACATCTTTGGGTAATCGGCTGACTTCAACGGTTACTCTGGCAGGTTTATGATTTCCAAAAAACTGTTGATAGACTTCATTCATATACGAAAAAGCCGATAAATCCTTCATATAGACGGTACATCTAACAATGTTTTCAAGATTCATACCCGAAGCCTTCACGATGGCTAACACATTTGTTAGTGATTTTTTTGTCTGATCTTTAATATCTTCAGATATAAGACTATTCGTTATCGGATCAAAAGGGAGTTGTCCAGAAACATAGAGCGTATCCTTCGCTAAGACAGCTTGACTATAAGGACCTACAGCTTTGGGGGCTTGATCCGTTTGAATGGTTTTCATATTACACCTCGGATGATTCAATCATTAATTTGACAAGTTGTTCAGAAAATTCTGTTGGATTGTCAATCGGTAGTCCTTCGATAAGAAGTGCTTGGTGATAGAGGATCGATGCATAGTCGTTAATCTTTGATTGATCCTTATCATAGATCTTCTTCAATGCTCCAAAAAGTGCATGATCTGGATTGATCTCAAGGATTCGATCTGCTTTGATATCGGTTTGATTGGGCATTGTTTTGAGAATCTTTTCCATTTCAAGAGATAATCCTTCACCTGAGACGAGACAGACCGCTGAATTTTTGAGTCTACCTGATAATTTGACATCTTTGACCTTATCTCCTAGAGCATCCTTTATCGCCTTTAAAATATCCTTATGTTCTTTTTCTTTCTTCTTGATATCTGCTTTTTTAGTATCATCAACAAAGTCTGCTTCGCCCTGCTGTACGGATTTAAACGGAGTATCTTCATAGTTCTGCATCATTTGAATCATAAACTCATCCACATCATCCGTTAGCAGCAATACTTCAACATCTTTTTCTTTCATGACATCCATTTGAGGTAGTGATAAGATGGCTTCTTTTGACTTACCAGATGCATAATAGATGGCTTTTTGATCTTCAGGTTTGTTCACCATATATTCCTTCAAGGTTATGTAGTCATCGCTTTTTGATGTTTTAAATAAGATAAGATCTTGAAGTTTTTCCTTATTCATGCCAAATTGATCATAAACACCATATTTGAGTGTGATGCGATAATTATCATAAAATGTGATATAGTTTTCTCGGTCATTGGCTAACATACTTTCAAGTTCATTTTTAATTTTCTTTTCGAGATGAGATGCAATCTTCTTAACTTGTCTATCCTGTTGTAAGAGCTCACGCGAAATGTTGAGTGAAATATCCGGTGAATCAACAAGTCCTTTAACAAACTTGAAATAATCAGGTAACAATGCCTTGTTCTTATCTTGAATAAAGACACCTTTGGAATATAACTGTAAACCTTTTTCGTAGTGTTCACTGTAGAAATCAAACGCAGGTTTTTTAGGAATAAAGAGAAGTGCAGTATACGTCAACAATCCTTCAACATCGGTGTGGATAACCTTGAGAGGATCTTCATAGTCATTAAAGTGGTGCTTATAGAATGCGTTCATATCCTCTTCTTTGATTTCGGATTTCGCACGCTTCCAGATAGGTATCATCTGATTAAGTGTCTCTTCTTCAAGTTTTTCCTTTTTATCCTCTGTTTTTTTAACCATCATTTTGATAGGATAGCGAACATAATCAGAGTATTTTTTAACCAGACTGCGAAGCTGATAAGTTTTAGCATATTGTGAAAAATCTTCTAGAGCTTCTTCGTCTTTTTCATCATCTCTAAGGTAGAGTGTAATTTCAGTACCAATCTCATCTCTTTCAATTTCTTCAATGGTATAGGAATCTTCACCTGTTGAGGTCCATCGATAACCCGTTTGACTAAAAGGTGATCTTGTTTCTACAACGACTTCTTTGGATACCATAAATGATGAATAAAAGCCGACACCAAATTGTCCAATAATCGATAGGTCTTTAGCTTCAACCTTTTCCATAAATGCTTTAGAACCACTTTGTGCAATCGTACCTAGATTTTCAATAAGTTCTTCTTCGGTAAACCCAATACCATTATCTTTTATCTTGAGTGTTCTAGCTTTTTCATCAGGTTCTAACCAAATTTCATACGTTGTTGAAGGAACATTCTGATCCGTAAGTGAAATGTAATGACGCTTGTCGATTGCATCGCTCGCATTCGATATGAGTTCACGCAAGAAGATTTCTTTTTGTGTGTAGATCGAATGGGTCATCAAATGTAACAATTTCTGTGATTCTGTTTTAAAGTTTTGTGTTTTTGCCATATTGATTTCGCCTCCATTTACCATTGTATCTAAAACAAAGAGAATGTCAAGTAAAAAGTGGCAATCTACGTGTTCAAGTGCCAATTTCATCTATCTTAATAAAAAAAGAACACCCTATCGGATGTTCTAAATGATGACTAGATAGCACATTTCTCGTAATCGCATTCTGGATTGTTACAGTGAATGCAACCTTGTTTCTTGACAAGCACATCGCCACAGAGTGGACAGAGTTCTTTTTCAATCTTTTCGGGTGTATGACCTGATGCAGATACGGAGATATGTGTGATATATTCTTTCACTTCTTGTGTCTTCTTATTGATCCACTTTTCCTCGAGGTGAACATGAGGAGGTGTTGCAGGATTTAAGTCCTCTGTATTTTCATTGATACCCGCAAGAATGCCAATCTTCGCACAGCGATCTCTAAAGACGGTTGCTCCTTTGAATCCTAATTTCCAAGCGGTATTATAGATGTTAATGACATCATCAACCGTTGCGCTATTGTGGATATTAAAGGTAGAACTGATTGCTGTATCAACATATTTTTGAATGGTTGCTTGTACTTTTGCACGATCCATAAAGTCGATATTTTGTGATGTGATGAGTGCCCATTCGGGTAGCTGTTCAGGTGCAACTCCCATAGCTTTTGCCAATGCAAGAGGTGTCTTTTCCCAAACGGTAATTGTTTTTTCTTCATCAAACATAGAAACAATTCTTCGTGTATAGTTAATCTGGAAAAATGGCTCAACACCGCCACTTACACCAAGTATATTGGAAATAGATCCTGTAGGTGCAATCGATAGTAATCTGGAATTACGCATACCGTATTGTTTAACAAGTTCATCTGTTTCTGGATCAATACCTGTCTGATAGAAACTTGATCTAGATATTTTGTCATAGTCAAATTTAGGAAATGACCCTAGTTCCTTTGCACGCAATGCTGATGCCTTAGTTGCAGCGTTTAGCATACGACGCATGAGCTTATCTAAAAATTCTAAAAACGCTTGACTACCATAGGGTAGTCTCATTGACAATGCAAGGTCAGCCAATCCCATCACACCGAGTCCAACTTCTCTAAACTGTCTGACATGTTCTCTTTGTTCTGGAAGAGCATGGCGATCACCTAACATCGTTAAAAGATCATCAAGTGCATAAATCATTTCTGAAACGACGAAATCAAAACGATCCCAATCATAGGTTGAATTTTCTTGAAAAGCGTTTCTCACAAATGCGTTTAAGTTTATGCTTCCTAGATTACATGATCCATGTGGCATCAAGGGTTGTTCACCGCAAGGATTAGTTGCAGTAAACTTCACTTCATCATATTCAGATAAGAAATGATAATCATTCATGTGATCGATGAAGACAACTCCAGGGTCTCCCATAGTATGTGCAGCATAACCAACTAACTTGAGTAAATCCTTAGCATTGATCTTCTTTTCAATAGATTCATACGGTGTTTCAAATTTCATGGTCCACATATCACCATTTTCAGCTGCTTTCATAAAGGCATCTGTAATTGCAATCGATATATTAGCGCCATTCACTTTAGATAAATCCAATTTGGTTGTAATAAAGTCGATAATATCGGGGTGATCAATATTCAAAACAAGCATGAGAGCACCACGACGATTATCCTGTTGTGTATTGAGTGTTGTATGAGAATACTTTTCAGCAAAAAC
>JAVEVJ010000037.1:0-2555 GCA_034005105.1 Acholeplasmataceae bacterium
GTTGGATGACCTTCACGAATCATTCTAAACTTAAATGATCCAGAAAGACCTTTTGTGATAATCTTGTTGGCTGATGCAGATGCATATTCATCGCCTGAAACCATTTCAAAGGTGTAACTTGCACCAAACTGATACTCAAGATTTGTGTAGAATACGTAACGCTTTGTTTCACCAAATGTTTCAATAATAAAGTAATCATAGGTAGCTACTTCAGTTGGATCTTCATCAAAAATGGATGCATTTTTAAATGTATAGACATCTGAAAATTCACCATCATAATGGTTATCATTATCACCTAACGCACGAATACTAATCTCGTGTAAACCTGGATTGAGTAAATCTTCAAAGAGTACAAACTCAGGATTTGAATCAAGGAGTGTTAAAGTATATGTTGTTCCACTTAAAACAGGAACAGTTACGAGATCTTCAATTAAAACATTATTGATAAGATACTCAAAACCAGATGGTTCATTGCCATTAATTGTTGCTGGATCAAGTGTCCATGACATAACAATTGATGTTTCATCGACTGTAACCAAAACATTTTCTGGTTGGCTAAATGGTTCAAGTAACATCCATCTTGCGTATAAGTAGTTTTGATTCAATAAAAAGTCATCAAATTCATAGATAGCTTTTGGCAACAAGGTGCCACCTTCTTCTTCGGTGAACCACCCCATAAACTTATAACCTGGACGATTGAGATTCCAAAGAATAGACGATAGACCGATGACAGTGGTTTCTTCACCAATTTCGGATGCAACGTAACGAATAATACCACGATCGATAAATGTCACAGATTTAACGCCGGTAGCATAATAAAGTGCATACACGGTTAAATCTTGTTTTAAGTAATCAAATTGTGTTCTATCCCAAACGGCGAGTCCACCTGCTGGATCTCTTGGATCGACTAAAGATTCAGGTATATCAAAGGATTGATTGTAATAGATTCTAAAGGAAACAAGTGGTTCTTCTGGATCCGTAAATAGGTCTGGATCTTGTGAGAATGTTATCGTAATGATGATGCGATGATAATAGACCAAGATGCGACTTGTATCTAGGCGGTTACCTGTAACCATGATCAGTTGATCAATGCTTGAATAATCGATGCCATCATAAGTAAAGTGATCAAATAGATAGCCTTCATAGGTCTGAATAGGACTTAATTCTTGTCCATAGAACAAGTTGATATATTCATAGAGAACCGATGGTTGATCAGGATCAATAGCAATACTCGAATTTTCTAAATCCTCTCTTTGGAAGATAGATTCAATTTCCCAAGTATAGAATTCTCTTTCCCATTGTGCATACAGTGTCATGGATGCGGTAACTTCAACGTTGAAATCATAGATATTAGCAAGATCGCTATCTTGATACCATGCAACAAAGTGATAACCGTTTCTTGTCGGCACTTCTGGTATGACTAAAAGTGAACCATAGGCTACAATGTCATCTGGTACTAAACTACCTTCATTCGTAACATAGGTTACAGTCATTGGATTTCCTACATAAATAGCAACAAATGTATAGTCTCCAACCACTTGATATCCGAGAGGATTATGATCCCAAGAAGGTGCTGTAACATCATAATTAGCTTTCGCTGGAATCGTAGGTATATCTGATTCGACTAAGTTCGAACCATAGGGACGATCGATGGTGGTAATTGTTCCATCAATATCAAACGAAATGGTGTAATCAACCGGAATCCACTGTGCATAGATCGTCAGATGATCCGCAGTTTGAGTTTCAATCACCGTTATTTCTGTTCCACCTGTTTCTTCTGTAAACCATCCACTGAATGTGTAATGTTCGAGTGCTGATGGATCTAAAAGATTGATATCTTCTGTTTCAACCGTATACGTTGTCGGATTGATATGGTTTGTTCCCTGTAGATTACCATAGGTGATCGTATAGGTAATGGCGGTCCATCTCGCATAGAGCGTTTTATTGCCTGTAGATCCCTGTGCGATCTCAGTGACCTCAACGCCACCGCTTAGCTGTGTGTACCAACCTGCAAAGGTATAACCGGTTCTTGCTGATGGATCTGTGAGTTCGATCGTTTCATCTTCGATCGTGTAGGTCGCTGGGTTGCTATGGCTGGTTCCCTGCAAGTTTTCATAGGTGAGCGTGTAGACATTGGCTTCATAGGTCGCTACTAAGGTGATGTCTTCTAAAAGGTTCCATGTGCCCGCTCCAAAAGGACTGCCACTGAGCGTCCATCCATCGAAGGTATAACCCGTCTTTTCAGCTGTGGGCAGTGTATAGGCTTGATCATAGGTGACCGTCTGATCGCTGATCGGTGTGCCACCTGATACGTCAAAGGTGATCGTGTAGCTGTTCGCTTCATAGGTTGCTACCAAGGTGATGTTTTCTAAAAGGTTCCATGTGCCTTCCGTGAAGGCTTCTCCATCGAGTGTCCAACCGGTGAAGGTATAGCCCGTCTTAACGGCTGTGGGCAGTGTATACGCCTGATCGTAAGTGACCATCTGGTTGCTGATCGGTGTGCCGCCTTGAACGTCAAAGGTGATCGTGTAGGTCAAAGCTGTCCATTTGGCATA
>JAVEVJ010000037.1:2565-11734 GCA_034005105.1 Acholeplasmataceae bacterium
TATAGCCCGTCTTAACGGCTGTGGGCAGTGTATACGCCTGATCGTAAGTGACCATCTGGTTGCTGATCGGTGTGCCGCCTTGAACGTCAAAGGTGATCGTGTAGGTCAAAGCTGTCCATTTGGCATAGAGACTTAAGTTCCCTATAGAGCCCACCGGAATCTCTTCATAGAGCGTTCCTTCTTCAGGAGCATCGTACCAACCGGCAAAGGTATAACCGGTTCTCGCGGTTGGATTTCCAAGCGCGAAGGTCGGTGTTTGGATGGTGTAGCTTGCTGGATTGATATGGTTTGTTCCCTGTAGATTACCATAGGTGATCGTATAGGTAATGGCGGTCCATCTCGCATAGAGCGTTTTATTGCCTGTAGATCCCTGTGCGATCTCAGTGACCTCAACGCCACCGCTTAGCTGTGTGTACCAACCTGCAAAGGTATAACCGGTTCTTGCTGATGGATCTGTGAGTTCGATCGTTTCATCTTCGATCGTGTAGGTCGCTGGGTTGCTATGGCTGGTTCCCTGCAAGTTTTCATAGGTGAGCGTGTAGACATTGGCTTCATAGGTCGCTACTAAGGTGATGTCTTCTAAAAGGTTCCATGTGCCCGCTCCAAAAGGACTGCCACTGAGCGTCCATCCATCGAAGGTATAACCCGTCTTTTCAGCTGTGGGCAGTGTATAGGCTTGATCATAGGTGACCGTCTGATCGCTGATCGGTGTGCCACCTGATACGTCAAAGGTGATCGTGTAGCTGTTCGCTTCATAGGTTGCTACCAAGGTGATGTTTTCTAAAAGGTTCCATGTGCCTTCCGTGAAGGCTTCTCCATCGAGTGTCCAACCGGTGAAGGTATAGCCCGTCTTAACGGCTGTGGGCAGTGTATACGCCTGATCGTAAGTGACCATCTGGTTGCTGATCGGTGTGCCGCCTTGAACGTCAAAGGTGATCGTGTAGGTCAAAGCTGTCCATTTGGCATAAAGCGTCATATCTTCATTGGGCATTGTGTCAAAAACATAGAGTGTATCGAATGTTGATTCACTGTACCACGCATCAAATGTATAACCTGATCTTGTCGGATCTAGTGGTTCTACAATTGATGAACCTGGAGTTTGTGAAATGGCTTGAATGCTTGAACCACCGTTGGATTCAAATGTAATAACAGGCCACTCTGTCCAAAGAGCTACCAATTCAATTGATTCTGTCAGTATCCAGGTACCTGATACAAAGGAATCTCCATTTAACGTCCAACCTGCAAAGGAATAACCTGTTCGTGTAGTCGTTGGAAGGATAAATGATTGATTAAATGTTACGAGTAAATCAGAGACTGGATTTCCATCTCCAACATTAAATGATATGGTATATGTATTTGCATTCCATCTCGCATAGAGCGTTTTATTGCCTGTAGATCCCTGTGCGATCTCAGTGACCTCAACGCCACCGCTTAGCTGTGTGTACCAACCTGCAAAGGTATAACCGGTTCTTGCTGATGGATCTGTGAGTTCGATCGTTTCATCTTCGATCGTGTAGGTCGCTGGGTTGCTATGGCTGGTTCCCTGCAAGTTTTCATAGGTGAGCGTGTAGACATTGGCTTCATAGGTCGCTACTAAGGTGATGTCTTCTAAAAGGTTCCATGTGCCCGCTCCAAAAGGACTGCCACTGAGCGTCCATCCATCGAAGGTATAACCCGTCTTTTCAGCTGTGGGCAGTGTATAGGCTTGATCATAGGTGACCGTCTGATCGCTGATCGGTGTGCCACCTGATACGTCAAAGGTGATCGTGTAGCTGTTCGCTTCATAGGTTGCTACCAAGGTGATGTTTTCTAAAAGGTTCCATGTGCCTTCCGTGAAGGCTTCTCCATCGAGTGTCCAACCGGTGAAGGTATAGCCCGTCTTAACGGCTGTGGGCAGTGTATACGCCTGATCGTAAGTGACCATCTGGTTGCTGATCGGTGTGCCGCCTTGAACGTCAAAGGTGATCGTGTAGGTCAAAGCTGTCCATTTGGCATAGAGACTTAAGTTCCCTATAGAGCCCACCGGAATCTCTTCATAGAGCGTTCCTTCTTCAGGAGCATCGTACCAACCGGCAAAGGTATAACCGGTTCTCGCGGTTGGATTTCCAAGCGCGAAGGTCGGTGTTTGGATGGTGTAGCTTGCTGGATTGATATGGTTTGTTCCCTGTAGATTACCATAGGTGATCGTATAGGTAATGGCGGTCCATCTCGCATAGAGCGTTTTATTGCCTGTAGATCCCTGTGCGATCTCAGTGACCTCAACGCCACCGCTTAGCTGTGTGTACCAACCTGCAAAGGTATAACCGGTTCTTGCTGATGGATCGGTGAGTTCGATCGTTTCATCTTCGATCGTGTAGGTCGCTGGGTTGCTATGGCTGGTTCCCTGCAAGTTTTCATAAGAAATACTGTAGACTTTAGGTGTCCACTGTGCATATAAGATCTTGTTACCGGTAGATCCTAAACTGATTTCAGTGACAAGTACTCCACCACTGATTTCATCATACCAACCATTAAAATCATAGCCGATACGTGATGTTGGAGATTGTAAAACAATCGCTTTGGTTACGTTATATGTCAGTGGATTACCACTTTGTGTGCCAAATAAATTTTGATATTGAATCGAATAATTGATAACTTCCCATTTTGCATAAAGATTCATACCACCAAGTGGCATAGAGTAATTGGTTAACTGCACTTGACTTCCAGTTCCATTTTCATCTGTGTACCAACCTGCAAATTGATAACCTAGACGTGTTGGAACCTTCGTATAATTAACCATGCTTTGATAAGGTGAACTGATGTCATCTTCAAGAAGATCATCTTCAAACATACCACCGTTTGCATGAACGGTAATGACATATGTATTTGGTGTCAGAATGGCATTCACTTCGATGTTTGCAGTAATGTTATCAAATGATTTATCCCAACCATTAAAGGTGTATCCTCCAACATTGACTGTTGGTGCGGTTGCTGAAGCTCCATACGCAACCGTTTCACTTTTCACCTGATTGCCAGATACTCTAAAGGTGACAATAAAGGTCAGTGGTGTATAGACAACGTGAATTGTTTGATCAGATATAATAATTAAATCATTTAGATCCTCAGAATATCCAACAAATGTATAGCCTGTTTTTGATGGACTTTCACTCGGACCACTTGCCTTATCACCATGTTCGACTGTTTCTGTATGATAAACATGACCCCATTCATCTTCAAAGGTCACTGTATATGTCTTTTTCGTGTAAATAGCTTCAATCGTTAAATTCTCAGTGATTGATGAAAAATCAGTGATACTCCAAACACCGTTATATCCCACTCTTTGTGGTAATGCAGGTATGTTTTCGAGCGCTTCTCCATGTTGAACAGAGCGTGTAGCATGTAGTTCATCATCAATATAAAACTCAACGACAAAAATAATCGGATTCCATTTTGCGTAGAGCGTCATGTCTTGAGCTGGCATTCGCGTTTGATTGAAAGATTCTGTCAAGTCCTCATCACGATACCAACCTCCAAAGGTATATCCTTCTTTTTCAAGGTTGTTAGGGATGGATAATGTCGACTGATAATCACCAGTAATCGGTTGGATATCTTCATCATTATCTGTTTCAAATGAGATGGTATATTGGTTAATGGTCCATTTCGCATACAGTTTGATATTGCGAGATGCACCTTTATCAAAATCAAAGATCGTCTCATAGGTATCTTCATAAAACCATCCACCAAAAGTGTATCCTTCTCTTATTGTGGTTGGTTCTTCAATGGTTATAAGCTGCTTAACCTCCATCGTTTCAACAGATGATCCTCCTTTGGCATCAAATTGAATGGTAATCGTGCGATTACCACAGGCAGCTAAAAAACTTAATAATAAGACTGTAATAACCCATAAAGCTTTCCTTTTCATTTGTTTCACCTCTTATATTTCTGGTACGATGATCACACCAGGTGTCTTAAACCATAAAGTGATTTCATCATATAATTGTGTATTTTGATCTGTAATTCGAATGGTAACAGTGGGTTTACTTGCTATAGCATTGAGGTCATAAATCACATAAACTTTCTGTTCAAATGTATCAACTTGTAAATTAACCTGATCAGATGATGCTGTCGCTGTGATAATGACATATGCATTTTCAGGTTGCAAAACGTATGAAATCGTCATCATATGATTTTGTTCATTAATGATGTCCATAACGTCTTTAAATTTATCTCCATCATCATTCACTTCATCATAATCTTCGATGAGTAATCCTTCAAGTTGTATACGATTGGTATTTTCTGGTAGTGTTCCCCAGACAGCGATCAACATGATGGAGAGTACACTAAACATTAAAACAAGTATAATCAGTATTTTTTTATTCATGTCGTCACCTAATATTCAATATCATCAAAGTAGGCCTTGAGATAGGTTTGAAACCAAAAGAGTCTAAAGAGTAAGAATCCAAGAGCTAAACCAATCATCAATGACCATCCAAGAGATTTCATTAAGATAAAGGCAAAAACACCTAAGATACCAAATATAATGGAAAGCCATAATCCCAAAGTGAGTGATTTACTTACGTTTTGGTTGTGTGATATAGAGCCCGTAGCAGCATAATCGGATAGCTTTGGTGATAATAAATCGATTTGAAAAGACCAGAAAATATGGCCTGAATTCACAAGCAAAATAAAGATAAATAACATCCATATATCCTGCTTTGGAAAAACGGGGAGTGCGCGACTAAAGAGAATAAAACTCATCCCAATCATCAGTGTGGTAAAGATGAGATTAAACGTGATTTTTGCCCATGCCATTCTAGATGTATTGTAGGGAGCTGTCTTGAGTAGCACAAACTCATAGCCTTCGGTTGTAATCGCTGTTGCTGATGCAGTATTAGATCCTGTAACAATCAACAGTGTAATCATAATATTGAGAATTAAGACGATTTGATTTCCCATCGTGGAACGATTCATCCCCATATAGATATAATTGAGGATATACATGAAAAAGGGGAGCGTCAATAGGAGTGCATAATTGCTTAATAACTCATTAAGACTTCGTCTAGCAATGGTGAATTCTTTCTTGAAAAAGGTGAAAAATAGTGTTGAATTCTCCATTGGTTTTTTCTTCTTGTTGTGCTTAACTGTGTTTTCTTGTGAGCTTGACATCAATTTAAAATAAAGAGGTTTTGAGATGAGATAATTGACCAAGACGATTCCAACAATCACCAAGATAACAATTAAAAGATTGATAACATACTTAAAACCAAAAAGTAATTTACCAATCGCAGTATAAATAGTCCCATAGGATGCAATCTGTTGCATGGCTAACGTAAGGGATATGATGAAGCGATTGTATAATTGAACGATTCGAATCGGTGTAGGAATCTTTTCAATCGTCATATAGGTTAGATAGAATAAAATACCAAAAAGAACAAGAATCAGGAAAGCAGATATTAAATGATGACGTTTTAAGAAGTTGATAAGCAACATAAAAGGAATCGATATCAACGATGCGATACCAACGGATACAATCGGCAATACCGGTAATATGAAGAGTAAACTGAAATAAAAACCAACATTGAGATTTGAGATGACACCAAATCCAATACAGATCGGAATGAGTACAAAAAGATTTCTAATAAACTCATGAATATAGTAAACGAGCATTTTACTGATGAAAATTTCATCGTTTTTTGCTGGCAAAGCAAAGAGTATTTGATTATCTTTACTATGATATAAGTCATTGATGAGTCCCACTGTCGCCACAACAATATTTAAACCTTGTGTCAACATCAATAAAAAGATGAATAGAAACTCATTGACAGGAATGTATAAGATATGTTTAAACACATATAGCACCAAACTAGCTAAAACGGTAATCGCAAGTATAATCGCAAACCGAATAGCAATATGGCTGTATATACGTTTGGATTCTTTCGTATAAAGTCTTGACTTGTTACTTAATTGCAATAATGTCAGAATCTTAACTCGTTGGAACATTTTCTTCCCTCTTTGGCTGTTGAACGCCACGCATGTATAACTCTTCTAATGAAACATTTTTATCTTTCAAAATATTGATATCGTAGATACCTGTAAGTTCTCCCTGTGTGATCACAGCAATTTTCGTACATAATTTTTCAACCACTTCGATGACATGGCTTGAAAAGAAAACAATGTTTCCTTTGTTAGCGTGCATCTTCATGATTTCTTTAATCTGAAATGATGATATCGGATCAAGACCTGTGAGTGGTTCATCTAAGATCCAAACGGGTGGTTCATGGATGAGTGAAGCGATAACAACCAGTTTTTGTTTCATACCATGTGAATAGGATTTGATCATGTGATCAATGGCGTGTGATAGGGATAATTTCTCTGCGAGGTCACTCAGTCTTTGATCTCTTTTTTCTGCTGGAACACGGTAGAGATCAGCTACATAGTGAATATACTCACGTCCCGTAAGTTTTTCATAAACAGCATGGTTATCAGAGACATAACCGATGCGAAGTTTTGCTTCAAGTGGTTGAGATTTGATGGAGTAACCACAAATTTCCATTTCACCTTCAGTGATTGATTGAATGCCTACAAGACTTTTAATCGTCGTTGATTTACCTGCTCCATTATGACCAAGAAAACCAAAAATCTCTCCCTTATTGACTTCTAGTGAGAAATCTTTCACTGCATATTTTTCAGATTGACCATATCTTTTTGAAAAATGACTAATTTTTATCATGTCTACTCCTCCTGGATTCATAGGTTCACTTTGTTTTCTTCCATCAAGTAATGCCATGAGGTTGAGATGATCAACTCTCATTCTCTTTTGTCGCTCGCGCAATCTGTGATGTTGATCTACCATTTGATAACACGCATCATAGACAAACCAACTTGCAAACATTAAGACAATGAAGATGATAAAGTAGATTAACTGAAATAACCAGAAAAAGGTAAATGTTAAATCTTTATACGCAAATGACAGCACATGATCATATTGAAGTTTTCTAACACCAAACATATCTGTTAAAAAATCACTATAGGTGAAGAAATAATCGACACTCGCATAATTATTAAACCAAGCATTTAAAAAGACAACCACAATAAAATAGGCTGAAAACACCATCAGTGCTTTATACATGTGGATGAGTTTAGGTCGTTCAAAGGTATGTAGTGCAACTGCTAATATCGGAATGATAAAAGCATACAGATGGTTAAACCCAAAATGAATGGTTTGAAAACTAAAAAAATCGACTTCATAATTGGGTAAGATAATCGCAGCAATTGCTCCAAGCACATTCGCAAAATAGGAAAAGTAGAAAAACCTTCTGATTCTAAAGACAACTGCAAATAACAAGAGAACAACAGCTGTATTGCATAAATGTAGTGGCAATGCAGCTAAACTTTCTCTTCGCATGTAGAAATACTGAAAGAAAGCAGCAAAAGCCAAATAAGTGATGAGTAAATCCTTCTTCTCTTGAGATTTGTGTTTCATCGTATGATAGACGACCACCATGATTAATATGGGCATCAAGATCACAAAGATGTGTGAGGGTTCAAATTCTTTTGGAATCTCACCATAGTAACCAAAGAGATTATATAAGATGGTTTGGGGCATAACTGCTAGCATTGATCCTAAGATGATCAGTGGATAGTCATACCATTTTCCTGTCGTTTCTTGAGGATCCTTATGGACGATCCAGCGGATCAAATAGAGCGTAGCAATGGTGATAAAGATAATCGTTTCAATACTAAACTGTAGATAGCGATACGAAAAAAACTGATAGTTCCCCTCAAAGGCTATCATGTGTTCTTTAAACAATATGGAATTGAGTATGCCAATAACAACACCTGCGACTGCGATGTATTTCGTCGGTGCCTGCGTGTTAAAAAAGGGATTGATAATCATCCATACAATGAGTGATATAGTCAACCATCGAAGCATTAAAATGAGGACGGTCATTCCTGGTGCAAATAACCATGTTGTTTCGGCGTTGATAGGTGTCTCAATGTCAAAGAGTAATACATTGAAAACATTATTTATTTGATCTGTGGAAAAAAGTCGAAAGAGATAGGTAGCCAGCAGTAAAACAGCCAACGTTTTGAAGAGCTTATTCTTTCGCTTTTCATATCTACCAAATATCAAATATAATACAGTCGTTAATGCAATCGCTAAAAGCAGTGTAAGTATATTCATAGTCCCCTCTGATAAATAAAAATGTAAGCGCTTGTCCTTTCATTATATCACAAGGATATGGGGAATCAAACGCTTAAAATTGAAAATTTCATTTAATTGTATTAAATGTTATAGAATAAGCCTTAAGATTGGTAATAAAGGCTGATTAAGGGGATAACCCAGATGCCAAGATATAACATAACCTTCATATAGGTCGAAAAATCTTGAAAAGATCTTCGAAATAACCACTCAGTTTTTAAAATGACAATATAGTCTAACATCAGCAATACAAACGAGATGCTGCTATAAATAATTTTGGTTGTTAAATCACCTTGAAAAGTAGACATTGTATAGGATAGATAATTGATTAAAACAAAGAACGGTAAGCCTGTTGAAAGGTAGATATATTTTAAGATTGCCATGTCGACTTTTGCAGTTTCTCATAATTGTTGATTGAATAGATTAGTTTCACTGCAGCCTCCAATCCTTGATCTGCTGCTTTTTGCCATAATTCCTTAGCTTTGATTTCATCTTTTGGAACAACAACACCTTCGAAGTAGAGCATACCTAAGTTATATTGTGCGATGGCCAGATTGGCCTCTGCTGCTTTTTCATACCAAAAAAATGCCTTTTGCATATCCTGATCGATTCCATCACCTTTTTGATACATTACCGCGAGATTATATTGTGCATGGGGATGATCCTGCTTGGCTGCTCTTTCAAGTAACTTGAGAACATGACTTAAATCACGATCTTTTTGTTTTATCAATATCATAGCCAGATGATATAGTGCATTTTTATCCTGTTTTAAAGCTGCTTTTTCATACCACATGATCGCCTGTTCAATATTTTGAGGAACGCCTTTGGCATTTTGATAATAGAGACCTACATAATATGCGGCTTCTGTATGATCTTGTTTGGCTGCAACCATAAACCACTCAAATGCTTTAAGTGGATATCTTGGTTCTTTTTCGTGGTAATACATCGCTAAACTATAGGCAGCTAATGCATAGTTTTGGTTGGCTG
>JAVEVJ010000004.1:0-51229 GCA_034005105.1 Acholeplasmataceae bacterium
ATGTGTGGTAGTGTCAAAGCATGAGGAACATCGGGCATTTTACCTGAAAAAATAGGTTGAACGAGATCTATTCTAAAAAGTGCGTTTGTTTCAACCACATGCCCAAGTGGTAAATTTTCAATCTGACCATGGTTGATGGTGTTAATGTTGGTAATCAGTTCTCCTAAACCCAATAGAGCCTTCATCTGAAGGACTCCTTCTTCATTGGATGGAGTGAGTTTAACAGGTGTTTTTTTCTCAATCATATCGAGAGCTTTTTGAGTCCCATCACGCTTGATTTCTTTTCGCTTTTCAACGGATGTCAAATAGAAATCCCAAGCACGAACCATTTCAGGATCTTTGACATACATCTGTTGTGGTAAAAACTCAACCAAGTGACGATCCCCAGCAGCAGCAATAACATGATGTTTTAAATAAAGATCAAACTTCACTCTTTCAGCACTGCTAAAAGGAGCATTCTTGTTATGGGTCTCTTTATTTAATCCTGTCTGTTGATACTTTTTTGCGAATTTTTCATAAATAGGCATCAAATCAATGGCATGATAATGTGCCTGATTAATCCATGTGAAATGATTGATTCCTTGGGGATTAATCTTGATCTCAGATCGCTTTGCATGAATCCCTGTCTCTTCTCCTAGAGCTTTTGCTAAAATTTCTTGGACATGAAAGACTTCGTGACAATTACCATACGCTTTGATTTCTGGAAATGTGTGATAAAGCATTTGGACACACATCGTCATGGGATTAGTGAAATTGATGACCCAAGCTTGTGGCGCTACTCGCTTAATGGCTTTGGCAATGGTATGATACATGGGCATCATGATCAGTGATCTAAAAATACCGGCTGGTCCTGCAGTATCTCCTACGGGTTGATAAACGTTCCATTCCTCAGGTCCATGCACATAGATATCCATTTCATCAAAGGTTGCGGGTAGGATAGAGATTAATATAAAGTCAGCTCCTTCAAGACAACTATCTAAAGTTTGAGAAACCTCAAACTTGAAGTGACCCTTTGCTTCAGGTACTGCCATCATGAGATTACCAAGTTTTGCGTTGTTTTTCGCTGCTTCTATGTCGATATCATAGAGTTTAACTGTACCACCTATTTGATCTTCAACAGCTAAGTCACTCATTAAGTGTCTTGCCCAGAGTCTCGATCCACCACCAATATAAGCAATTGTTAAATTGTTCATGAAACCAACTCCTTTTCAAAAAGTTGATAGATATCTAGGTGTGTTTTAGCAATATTCGTCGGTTTAAGTGCTTTATTTAACCAGATAAGTTCTGTGATGCCATAGTGTACAAGCTCTTCACTTTCATCATAGATATCGTAACGAAAGGTTAACCTTACTTTGGATAACTTGATTAACTTTGTTTCCATGTGATAGATTTTTCCAAATCGTGTTGGTTTGATGTAATGTGATGTAAGATCAAACATCGCGAGTCGAATACCCCTTTCTTCGATCACATGAAAGGGAAGACCAATCGCTTCACAGTAAGCAACACGTCCCATTTCATACCAGATGGGATAGACCGAATGATGAATGATTCCCATCTGATCAGTCTCCTGATATCTGGGTATAATCGGTAGTCTTGATATCATCAAATCACCTCCAAAACTATTCTCATTATACCATGTTTTCATCGTCAAATATGCTATAATAGGTACAAACAATGAGAAGGTGGGTCCATCATGTCCAAACCGATAGTACAATTGATTGAACAGCTTAAGTCACGATCTTATCAACACAAGAAAATCATCTTAGGATTTGATGGTTTTATCGATGAAATCATCCATCCTGTTGATAAGAGAATCGATATGAATCACTACACACGCATCCAATCATTAAGCGATTTTGCTAAGCGTATTGATCGTGCATCGGGTTTATCGACAAACATCGAACTCTATTCAATTGCAGAAAAAATTGGGGGTAATGGTCCAATCATGGCCAATGCTCTTGCAATGTATCAAGGTGATGTCACCTATATTGGTGCACTGGGTTATCCCAATATCGATCCCACATTTTTTGATATGCCAAGCAATGTCAAACTCTATTCTGTTGCTCAAGCAGCACATACCGATGCCCTTGAATTTTTGGATGGTAAATTGATGCTTGGGAAAATGAAATCATTAAGTGATGTCAATTATGAGAATATTATTAAATCTCTTGGAAGAGATTATTTTATCCAGTTATTAAGTACATGCGACCTTTTTGCAACCGTGAACTGGTCGATGTTACCACACATGACCGAGATCTGGGAACAGGTTCGTCTGGATTGTCTATCATCGATTAAACCAAGACAGGATAAACCCATCTTCTTTGTCGATCTCGCAGATCCTGAAAAAAGAGAAAAAGAGGAGATTATCAAGGCACTTAATTTATTGAAAACATACAACTCTCATTTCAAGGTTATTCTTGGATTAAATAAAAAGGAAGCTTATGATACAGCAAGACTTCTTGGTATCGGAAATGAACAATCATCACTCGAAGAAATTGCACGAGGACTTTATCACTATCTTGACATTTACTCCGTTGTGATTCATCCTGTGGATCAATCATGTACGATCATTGATGGGAAATACGCACAAGCTTACGGACCCCTTTCAAATAAACCCAAACTGACAACCGGTGCTGGTGATAATTTCAATGCTGGCTTTGTCTTCGGACTGCTTCTTGGTCTAAATGCTCATGATGCACTCTTGATGGGTATGGCTACGTCAGGTTTTTATGTCAGACAAGCAAAAAGTCCCACGTATGTGGAACTTCTTCAGTTTTTAAATGATTGGGATCAAAATGTACTCGATTAAAAGAGGTGCTCTTTTAATTCATCCATTCCCAAAGGGCTCAAACGATAGAGTCCTTTTTCATTTTTCATAAACCAACCATGATAGTTTTTTTGAAGTATGGAGGATGCTTTTTCGATTCTTGTATATTCTTTAATCAACTGAATACTCGCTTCACGAAGCGTATATAGTGCTTTTGCAACCTCAATGACCTGTTCTTTGTAGACCGTCACTTTTTTGCCGTTTGTTCCACCCAATGTTTTATATTGACTACGCTGTTCATATTCTTTCAACATCACTCTCTTTTTTGCTGATGAGGATCTTGTTTTTACCTCTTGTACCGATTGGGGTTCTAATAGCATCTCAGCCTTATTTCCAGATACAACGATAAGTCCAAGACCTAAACGTTTAAGCAACGTGAAAAAATGATCGTTTTTTCTACGATGTGATGAAGCTACTTGTTTAGGAATGGCGATAAAGACACTAGGTGTTACTTTTTGTCTTTCAATTGCTTGATAGATGAGTTTAAGTGATATCGCAAGTTTAAGTTCTATAATGATGATATTTTCTTCTTTGACAGCAAACACATCCGCCGCTAACACTTCACCTTGAACATCATAGCCCCATTCCATCAAGAGGTTTCTTACAGGTATAAAGAGGTCGGTTTCTTTCATTTAGAAAAACACTCAACTAAAGCTTCAATATCTTGTTCTCTTTTTTTGTTCTTCCAGTTGATGCACTTCATATCGATGATTTCTCCACCTTTTTTAATGATAAGGTTTTTCATCTGTTTCAAGGTCCGATTGCCACCCATCCAAGCATAGGGAAAGAAATGGGTTACATAGAGCAACACTTTTTTTCCTGTGAAGTCAGTTTGTTCTAAGTAAGTTCTTGTGACGTTTGGAATACTAAACCCATGAACTGGTGAACCAAAGATGATCTCATCGAAATCTTGAATATTTGGGCATTCCTTGAGTTCTGGATGAAGGTCATTGGTATTATCAACCATCGGAATGATTGGTAATAATTCACATGCTTTTTTATCAGCAATATGCTCAGCAACACCTTTTGTGTTGCCTGTTTTTGAGTAAAAAACGATTGCTTTCATCATATCCCTCCTATAGGTTTTGATTATATTTTTTGCGTTTTAACGCTTTTTGTATTTCAACAAGTATAACAGGAAAACACATGAGTGCTAACATGATGAGCCAAACATTTACTGATGGTAAAACTAATTTAAACATGGATCGTGTAAAGGGAATAAAGAGCACACCTAGTTGCAAACTCATGCTGATCATAAAAGCTATGAGCATCGCACGATTAGGTTTCATCTTGAAGATGGATTGATAGTCACTTCTCACATTGAACGAATAGATCAATTGTGACATTGAAAGCACCATAAAGGTCATTGTTTGAGCAAGTGCAATCTGTTGTCCGTCACTTTTTCCAAGATAAAAACCGATGGTATATGCTAAAAAGGATAAGATACCAAGCAAGATTCCCCGTTTAACGATCCCTAAACCAAAACCCTGTGCAAATATGGATTGTCTAGTATCTCTCGGTTTATCACGCATGATATTAGCTTCTTTTGGTTCAAGTCCCAATGCGATTGCCATGATGGAATCGGTCACTAAATTAATCCAAAGAATCTGTACTGCAGAAAGGGTAACCACACGATCCTGAAAGAGGAACACACCTAAACTGGTACCCAAAAAGATTGTCAAAATTTCCCCAATGTTACAGGATAACAAATAATGAATCGCTTTTTTAATATTTGCAAATATCGCTCTTCCTTCACCGACAGCATTGACAATGGTTGCAAAATTATCATCGGTAAGAATCATATCCGCTGCACCTTTCGCAACTTCTGTTCCTGTAATACCCATCGCGATTCCGATATCTGCTTTTTTAATCGAAGGTGCATCGTTAACACCATCACCTGTCATAGCAACCACTTCACCACGTTTTTTCCAGTGATCAACAATGCGCACCTTATTTTCAGGACTCACCCTCGCATAAACACGTATGAGAGAGAGCTTTTGTTCAAATGTCTCATCGTCCATTTGATCGAGTTCTCTTCCGGTAATCGCTAAAGAGTCATCATGAAAAATACCTAGTTCTTTTGCTATTGCTACCGCAGTATGTAAGTGATCACCTGTGATCATAATGGTCTTAATTCCAGCTTGCTTGCACAGTTCGATGCTATCCTTAACCTCAGGTCTTGCAGGATCCATCATACCGATGAGACCAAGGAGTGTGACATCTTGTTCTAAATCATCAAACGAAAGTTTTGATAAATCGGTTGAATCTTCGATCACTTTGTAACTCACTGCAAGCACTCTCAGTGCTTGTTCAGCCATCCTTTGATTTGCTTCTTTAAAATCCTTTAGTTGATTAATATCACCTTGTTCAATGGCTTTTGTGCGTTCAAAGAGAACATCTGGTGCTCCTTTGATAATCGCAACATATGTTTGATCGATCATATGAACTGTAGTCATGAGTTTTCGAATCGAATCAAAAGGTAACTCATGGACTCTAGGATAGTCCTTCTGTATGTTTAGAGGATTTTCACCGATCATCTGTGCTAAATCAATCAGGGCAATTTCGGTTGGATCTCCTATTTTAATTAGTTCTTGTTCTTTTGACTGCAGTTTGGTGTCATTGCAAAGTGTTGCATAGTTTGCAACCTTAAATATTAGATGTTTCGAATCGATATCAAGTCCCGGTTCTAGATATCCAGATGCCGTATAAACCTTTTGTACAGTCATCAGATTCTGCGTTAAAGTACCTGTTTTATCAGAGCAAATGACGCCTGTGGATCCCAACGTTTCAACTGCTGGTAGTGTTCTAACAATCGCATGCTTCTTGACCAGGTTTTGCATGCCCAAAGCTAGCACAATGGTGATAATAGCAGGAAGTCCTTCAGGAATTGCAGCAACTGCTAAAGCAATGGCAGCCATAATGGCTTCTTTCCAAACAGAAGGTGAAGCACCCCCATCGATGATATATGCTTCAGCAATCGATAGAACAAAGATGAATAACGTGATTCCTAATGCAATAAGAGCTAATATCTTTCCAAGATGAGACATGCTCTTTTGTAAGGGTGTGATCTCGTCTTTTGTCTCAGTTAGTAAGGAAGCTATTTTACCAAGTTCTGTATGCATACCGGTATCTACAACGACAGCCATACCTCTTCCATAGGTAACTACCGTTCCCATAAAACCCATGTTGACTTTATCACCTAAAGGAAGATCTTCTTGTGTAATTGCCTGAGTTATCTTTTCGACAGGAATCGCTTCTCCTGTTAACGCGGATTCATCACATTTGAGATTGATTGATTCAATGATTCTGCAATCTGCAGGAACATAATCACCGGCGTCGAGCAATACTAAATCACCCGGAACGATGTCTTTGACATCGATTAAGCGGTCGATGCCATCTCTTCTGACTTTTGCGTGTGGTGATGACATCTTTTTAATGGATTCCAATGCCTTTTCAGCTTTTGCTTCCTGAAATAATCCTAAAATAGCATTGATCAAGACAATACCTAGTATTAAAAACCCTTCGACTAAGTCATTGGTCACAAAGGATAGAATGCTTGCTCCAATAAGGACAAGAATCATGAAATCTGCAATCTGATCAATAAATTTTAACAAAAGTGATCGCTTCTTTGGTTCATCAAGTTGATTTAGTCCCACTTCTTTTAATCTTTTTTCTGCTTCATGTTCTGATAGACCGCGATCAATGTGCGTATTCAATTGATTTTCTATAAGTTCTTTTGACCACTGATAGGCTAATTTATGCATATTTTTCCTCTTCTATTTAAAATTAAAAACCTTTCTGGATATCCCATGAAAGGTCTCGTTACAAGATGTTCTTGGAATTAGCCGGGCTGTTGCCGTGATGACGACCAATTCGATTAAACTACTCCCCTATTCAATGGTTATCATATCATGAATATAAAACTATTTTCAAGTGATCTTATTTATGTTAGTCGCTCGATGATTGCATTGGCTGCTTTTCTACCGGCTTCCATAGCTAGAATGACTGTTGCTGATCCAGTGACAACATCACCACCAGCAAAGACCATGGGTTTTGTTGTCTCATGTGTGTTTTCATCAACGATTAGGCATCCTTTTGGGGTTGCTTTTAGATCCGTTGATTCACTCATAATGAGTGGATTAGGTGTCGTACCGAGAGCCATGATGACTTCATCGACAGGAATTACCATCTTTTTCTTAGGATTTTCAATCGGTTTTCTTCTTCCTGATTGATCCTTATCGCCTAGTGTCATAGCAACACACTTAATCGCTTTTACATATCCTTCATCGTTTGCGATGATTTCTTTAACATTCGTGAGAAACTTAAAAATAATGCCTTCTTCTTCAGCATGTATTACTTCTTCATGTCTTGCTGGAAGTTCTTCTTTTCCTCTGCGGTAGATTAAGTAAACGATATCGGCACCGAGTCTGACTGCTGATCTTGCAGCATCTAGTGCAACATTACCACCACCAATAACTGCAACGCGCTTTCCCTTGTGAATGGGTGTTAGACTATTTTTATCATAAGCATGCATCAAGTTTAAACGTGTCAAATATTCGTTTGCTGAATAGACACTGGGTAACATCTCACCTGGAATACCCATAAATTTGGGTAATCCTGCACCTGTTCCTAAAAATATTGCTTGATAGTTCATCTCTTTGAGATCTTCTAGTGTCAATGTTTTTCCGATAATAACATTGGTTATTAAGTTGACTCCTCGTTGTATCAGTTCATTGATTTCCCTTTGAACGATCTCTTTGGGTAAACGAAATGCTGGAATACCGTAAGTGAGCACGCCACCAGCCTCATGCAATGCTTCATAAAGATCAACTTTAAAACCTGCTTGAATCAGATCGTGTGCACAGGATAAGCCTGCTGGACCCGATCCAACAACAGCAATTTTGATTTCTTGACTAATCCCTTTATCAATGCTGTGGTGATGTTGATAATACGTATCTGCTACATAACGCTCTAGATGTCCAATAGCAACCGACTCACCCTTTTTTGTATGGACACAGAGTGCTTCACACTGTGTTTCTTGGGGACAGACTCTACCACATACTGCAGGTAAGGATGACGACTTATGGATGATTTGATAGGCAAGATCAATCTTTTGGTTCTTAATTGCAGAAATAAAACCTGGGATATCAATACCTACGGGGCATCCCTTGATGCAGGGTTTGTGTTTACAATCTAAGCAACGATTGGCTTCAATGAGTGCTTCGTGATCGGTATAGCCACAGTTAACCTCTTCAAAGGTATGGATACGTTTGGATGAATCAATCATTCGCATGGGTGTTCTTGATTGTTGTTTCATCTCATATCTTCCTCCTTCATCATCATCTTTTGATATGCTTCATTTTCCTCTTTCTGATAGAGTTGGTTACGTTTGATTGCCATATCATAATCAACTAACATGCCATCAAATTCAGGTCCATCGACACATGCAAACATCATCTGTCCGCCGACACTGACTCGACAACCCCCACACATTCCTGTTCCATCAACCATGATGGGATTCATCGAAACAGTTATCGGAAGATGATATCTTTTAGCAACTTCTGTCACAGCTTTCATCATAACGATGGGACCGATAGCAATCACTTTGTCAAAGGCATGATCTTCTTCTAATAACTTGATCATAAGATCAGTCACACGTCCCTTTTCACCATAGGATCCGTCATCTGTTGTGATGCTAAAGCGACTAGATACATTGATAAATTCACTTTCTAAGAAGATCTGTGATTGTGTTCTAAAACCAATGATCGTCATGATTTCTGCGTGCTGGAATCGTAATTGTTCTGCAATGGGATATAAAATCGCACAGCCTACACCTCCACCAATTAATAAAACACGTTCTAGACCTTCCAGTTCAGAAGGTTTACCAAGTGGACCAACGATATCTTGGATCGAGTCATTTTCATTTAATTGATTGAGTTCGTAAGTTGATGCTCCAACAACTTGGAAAATGATAGTTATAAATCCTTTACTCTTATCTTTATCAGCGATTGTCAGTGGGATACGTTCGCTCGTATCAAGTGCACGAACCATGACAAACTGCCCAACTTTTGCATGCTTAACAATATGAGGTGCATCGATGACCATCATGGTTGTTGTCTCAGTTAAGTTTTTCTTCTCCTTGATGATGTACATGTGATCCCCCTTCGGTTCTATGCTTTTATTATAACCCATCTGACATATCTATAGATATGTTTTTTTTAAGTTTTATCTCTTGACAAATGTTATAGAGTTTTTTATAATAGAAATCGGATTGGCACTATAAATGTAAGAGTGCCAGAAAGGAGGAAATGTTTATGTTGAAACCACTTGAGGATTTTGTTGTTCTCTCACTTGAAAAAGAGGAAAAAACAACGAAAAGCGGCATCATCTTAACCGCGGAGGATAAAGACAAACCTGCGATGGGCAAAGTACTTGCAATCGGTCCCAAAGTCGAAGGACTCAGTGTGAATGATGTAGTCATTTACCAATCCTATGCGGGGACGAAGGTTAAGCTTGAAAACCAAGAATATCTCATCATTCAAGCAAAAAATATTTTAGCTGTGATAGCATAATCGTTAAACAAAAGGAGTTGATTGCATGAGTAAAGAAATTCGTTACGGTAAGGATGCAAAAGTATCCTTACTAAAGGGTGTTGACATGCTTGCTGACGCAGTCAAAATCACCCTTGGACCAAAAGGTCGAAATGTTGTCTTAGACAAGGGTTATGGATCACCTCTAATTACCAATGATGGTGTGACCATTGCAAAAGAAATAGAGCTCAAAGATTCATATGAAAATATGGGTGCAAAACTTGTCTATGAAGTTGCTGCTAAAACCAATGATGTTGCAGGTGATGGAACAACAACTGCAACGCTCTTAGCTCAAAGTATCATCCATCGAGGTTTTAAAGCAGTTGATAATGGATCAAATCCAGTATTTGTGAGAGAAGGAATCGAAAGAGCAGGTCGAGAAGTTGCTAAAAAATTGTTAGACAAATCAAGACCAGTTGTTACGAATGAAGATATTGAGAATGTGGCTACCATTTCATCTGGATCACGTGAAATCGGTCAAATTATTGCAGAGGCTATGGATAAGGTATCCAAGAATGGTGTGATTCAGGTCGATGAATCCAAAGGATTTGAAACCGAACTGGAAGTTGTTGAAGGTATGCAATACGATAAAGGATATCTGTCACCATACTTTGTATCCAATCGTGAGACAATGTCGGTTGAAATGGAAAATCCTTTGATTTTAGTTACCGATCAAAAGATTTCAACCATACAAGATATTTTACCTATTCTTGAACAAGTTGTTAAAGAAAATCGTCCACTTCTCATCATAGCTGATGATTTAGAGAATGAAGTCACATCAACCTTAATTGTCAACAAACTGAGGGGCACATTCAATGTTGTTGCCACGAAAGCTCCTGGATTTGGTGATCATCAAAAGGAAATATTGAATGACATTGCGATTTTGACTGGAGCAACATTCTTTGCTAAAGATCTTCAAATGAAGCTTACCGATCTAAAGGTAGATGATCTTGGCACAGTCAATAAAGCTGTGATTAAAAATGATAGTACGACGTTGATTGGTGGACATGGTAGAAAAGAAGCTGTCGAGTTACGCATTGATGAAATCAAAGCTCAAATTGAACGCTCAAATTCTGATTATGATAAAAAACGTTATCAGGAGCGTTTAGCAAAATTATCTGGAGGGGTTGCCGTCATTAAAGTTGGAGCAGCAACAGAATCTGAACTTAAAGAAAAAAAATTGCGTATCGAAGATGCACTTAACGCAACCAAAGCTGCTGTTTTAGAAGGTATCATCCCTGGAGGAGGTTCTATCTTGGTAACTATCCAACAGGAACTAAAATCAACCCTTACTGATGAAAATCAAGATCGTCACCGAGGTATTCTAGCAGTTCTTGATAGTTTATCAGCACCGATCATGCAAATCGCAGAAAATGCAGGATTTGATGGGCAAAGCATATATGATGAGCAAAAAAACCAAAAGAAAGATTATGGGTTTGATGCGAAAGAAGGTGGATGGGTTAATATGATTAAATCTGGTATTATTGATCCTACAAAGGTAACGAGAAACGCTATTTTAAATGCTTCATCTATTTCAGCATTGATGATTACAAGCGAAGCCGCTGTCGTTGACATCAAGGAAAAAGATACAACACCTTCTGTACCACCGATGTACTAATGGATAGAAAAGACACGATTGCCGTGTCTTTTTATTTAATAAAAATGGTGGAGTTACTGGGGATTGAACCCAGGACCCCCTGCACGTCAAGCAGGTGCTCTCCCGCTGAGCTATAACTCCGACCAATTTCTATTATACATGATTTAAGTATTAAATCAACTTATAAAATTACTTGGCAATGCGACGCCATGGACTGACGTAGCCGCCTTGTAAAAGAGAGACTTCATTGGAGACAATAAGTGATTTTTCATTGAGTGCTTCAACAACTTCGATGATGTTTGCTTTATTTTTACGGTTCGCGAAAATCATCAGCACGGTTCTTTCTGAATCTTTCCCATAGGCATCGAGTGTGGTGACACCATGTCCAGCTGCACGGAGGGCTTCTGTGACAACTAATCCTGAGCTCTTGTCCACGATAACATAAATGAGTATTTTACCAACCGCAAGTCGTGTTTCAAGTACAGATCCAATATAGACACCAACAGCAAAACCGATACTATAAACCAATCCCTTCATCGGATAATCGACGATACCCATAATGACACGAGATGCGATAAAAACCCAAAGGAGTATTTCAAAAACTGCCAGAATCGTTCCTGGCTTACGATATCCCTTTGTAATTAAAATGACACGCATCGTTCCAATGGCAACTTCGACAATTTTCGCAGAGAAAATCATCAATAATTCCCAAAGTGGAACCGATGTTAAAAATGCCCAGATATTTGCAAACATTAAAATCACCCCAAACAATTATATCATGCCAGATGAATTTAACAACCGACAATATTGAATCTTTAAATAATCTGATTTGTGATAAGAAAAATGCCTTTACTTTTGTCTAAAATCCGCGCTCATTTGGATGATCTACGTAGTAAGAAAGTTGTCCATCTATATCACTGCGCTTACCTTCGATATAATCAATGACATTGCGTAATCCAAAACGTTGTGGAATCATAGCACCTTCAATCAAATGGTCATATAGTGTATGCTGCTCGTTATAGAGCAACATGAATGATGTGGTATTAAAATCACCTTGATTGATGTCGATCAGTTGTGCTAAGTATGCTTCATATTGAACTTGATAGGTAGGAATATTTAAGATTTTGTCAACTAATACGTGAGGATAGTTTTCTACACCTAACTGATGACTGTTCAAATTACCCCAAGTATAGATGTTGGCACCAATCGTCCAATTTGTAAACACAGGATCTCCATCCCAACCTTGTCCCAAACCGTGATCATAATCATATGGAATAATCATCCATTTGTTCGTTTTTGAGTTTTGATAAAGATAATAGTTATTTCCCATTGCACGATAATCATCGGGATTACCAAGTAATACACCAACTGCAAGGTATTTTAAAAACATATCGACGTCAAAGTTAGCTTCGATATAGGTTTCAAACTCACTTCCATCTTTCTGATTGATATCTTTTATAAACTGTCTTAAGGTATCATGATTTGGATTCTTCTTATTTGTCTTTAGGTCATAGGCAGGGCGATAATTGGTCGCTTCACTCTTCATACCAATTGCACCTGAGGTGATGGGATAACCGAGATTTGCGGGTCCATACATTTGCCATAAACTCTTGTAGAGATTGCCTTGTGATTCTTCTTTTGTTAGTCTTCGCTTAATAAAGTTATCATCGATGGGTTCAAATGCTGTGTATACACCATAATAATGTTCTTCATCACCGATGGTTATAATAAGGCGAACGAGTGTTGTCTCAGCAGCAAATACTCCAATCGATTGAAAGAGGTCGAGTGAATATTTTTCAGTCAAATAGGTGGAATCCCAGTTTCGATTATACTTAAGATCAATTTCTTCGAGTTCAAAAACGGTACGATCGACATTGACAGGATCATAATCCTCGTGAAATGATAATTTAAAATTGTTTGGATTAAGATGTCCCACATCATTTTGGATGCGATCGCGTGAATAATTTCCTCTCGTACGAAAACCGATATCTTTAATGGTGATACTGCCTTCATCATCTGAATATTCGAGCTCACCTTCGATCATATAATCGGTGCGATAATGTTCAAATCGATCATAATATTCAACCATCTTCAAATCGAGTTCATCCCATTTTTCTTGTGTGATTTTTACGTTGAGTGTTTTGACTTTGCTGTCATCAAACAAGCGCTCAAAGGGTTCAATATTAAAATTCTTATTGGTCTCTTCACCTGGAGTTAACAACGTATCACACGCTTGAAGTATAACAGCAAAGAGTATCACTAAGACAATTGTCAGTCCTTTTTTCATGAATTCAGTCCTTTTCAATATAATCTTTATAGACATGCATACTCTGTGTTGTCTTTTCTACAAATCGTTCTTGTGGAATATCTGTTGGCTTGTCAAGACGAAATTCAACATCCATCACCCACTTTGTCATTGATCCTTGAGCAATAAAATGACTATCACAGCGATTCCATGCTCCTGGTACTTCAAAAATTTGGATGATGTGATCGGGTAATTTTTCTTTTTCAACGGTGACTTTCATAGGCATTTCTACACCGTTAAATTCGAAAACAAGATGACCAATGGATCCTGTATCAAATAGTTTACCCTTTTGATGCTCGATACGCTTGAGTCCCTTTTCCCATGCATACATCTTTTCTAAATTGACATACCCCCAAGCAACCTCAGCTTGTGGCTTATTAATCTCAATTTCTACAACATATTTCATATATCCACCTCACTTCAAATTATAGCACAAAAAAAGCTGTTGCCAGCTTTTCCTGACTTACATATCATCATCTAAAATAAGATGGTTTGGAGGGTTTGCATCTCGAGCAAATCATAGCTTACCATGCCCTGACTTGAAAAGGTGAATATGACCCTAAAAGGTGTTTCTCCTTCTTCTTGTACATAAATACCACGATCGATGGATGCATAATTATCAGATACAGGGTGACTGATAATGATGGGTTCTGAAATAAACTCATTTTCATCCTCTTGATTGAAATCAATAAAGAATACCATGTATTCACTAACATAGGTATACTTATATTCTTGATTTAAGTATTCATAATTCCATGCGTTGACTGGAAATGCTACAATACCATAGGCTGGTGAAATCATCATCGCTTTCGGATTATATAGTGCTTCTGAATAACTGTACATCCAGGATGTGGGTGATGCTTGATGCAGAAGTTGATAACTATCTTCCTTATCGTTTAATTCATCAGTGGCAGTCAGTTCAAGACCTGTAACAACACCCTCATCATTTGCTGTATGACCAATTGAGATTAATTGATTACCCGCTTCATTCCAAATGTGTTGGTAGGTTGCAAAACCTAAACGTTCGGTTGCTTTTAAGATGGTGGGTTTCGTTGGATCTGATAGATCAATCCAATAGCGAGGATCAATGGTACGAAATGTCACAATATATCCCATGGTTCCTTGAAAATCAACGGAATAGACCGTTTCGCCAGGTTTTCCTAAACCATTTGTAATCGAACCAACGAGATCTAAATGATCATTTTCAGGATTATGTTTTAAGATAAAGAGTCGATTAATGACCGGATTAAACTGGGATGTGACAACACGCAAATGATCGTCATGTTCATCCATCCAGTATGAATTTTGAACGCCTCCATCAATCACGGTTTGACCAAGATACTCGAAGGTTGCATTGTTGGAATGAATTGCAAACTTCATGATCTGAGTTTGATAGATACTGCCAATAAATCCATCCGTATAAGTATAACTTCTGTAAAAATTAAATGCTGTATAGAGGTGATCACCATTGGCATAGATATGATCGACACGACCTAAAAACGCTTGTGAATTGACTTCAAAGGTTTCCAAATCCAATCCCGTGATAATGGTCATACCATAGATTGGAACACCTTCAAAATAATAGATGTCTGAATAGTCAAGATAGAATGTTTCTACCTCATCTTCAAGTGTTGATTTAAACATCGGTCGATACTCATCGTTTTGCATGTATTTATTTGAAATTAAATAGAGCGATTGATCAATGAGTCGATATTCATGAAAATTGGCATCTGTTTCTAATTTATAGACAATCTCTAGCGTTTCAAGTTCATAGACAATTACCGTTCCTGTATAGGAAGGGTACACCCAATCGATATAATCAAGCCCTATGTGATATCGATAGGGTGAGTAGTTATAGATATAACCAATGACAATGAGATAATCATCCGTTAAATAGATTGAATCCGTATAAAGATTATCAAGTTCTATGGTTTGTTTAGCGTTTAAGATACCTTGGCTACCCACTTCAAAAACGCGAATGGTATTGGTATATCTTGCAGCATAATAGATGAAATCACCATCCGTTTTGATAATATCAGCTTCTTCAACATCACTTACTTGGTTGTTGGTACCAATAAAATCACGTGTCTTTTCTTCATTTTGTGGAGCACCTTCATTAATCATAGCCTCTACTAGAAAGTCTACTCCAGAATAGAGATTGTAATAAAGGCTGTCTTGTGTAGAAAGCAACTGTTTGAGATGTTCACCACTTTCAACTGATTTTGCGTGAAGCAAGACTCGATCACCAATCGTTTCAGGGAGACTAAATGTGTTTGAAAAGACAGTAGCAAACATAAAAAGACCTGCAACAATAGCACCATAGGATCGTTTGATCCAAAAAAGTGCTTTTGTTTTGGGTATGTTTTCACCCAAGGTCTTTTGGAATTTTTTTAAACCGCGATTCCACAAGAAATCACGCATCAATTGAACGAAAAAATAGATTGTTGCAAGTGTGAAGGAGCTAAATACGATCCATCCTAATAAGGTCATTACGATTCCTCCTTTTTGAGCATGCCTAATGCATACTTAAATGATTTGACGAAGGAACGTGAAACCTCTAGGTGAGTACCATCGATTAACTCTAAATCCAGTTTAGCATTGAAGGAAGTTCGAATATATCGTATCTTTTTGATGTTCACGATAAATGATTTCCCAATGCGAATAAAATGGTAGAGTTTAAGCTTTTCTTCGAGCTGATAGAGCGGTTGGCGAATCAACATACTTGAATCATGTTCAAGATGCATATAGATTTCTTCACCAAAGGCTTCTAGAAAGGTAATCTGTTTGGTTTGAATCTGAACATAACCATCAGGTGTTGGAAATAACATTTGGCTTGATTCAAGCAAAAGTCTTTCAATCAACGCTTTTAGATCATGTAGATTCTCATCTTTCAGTAAAAGACCTACCTTGTGCTCGGGTACTTCATTTGGATCGCTTGTGATCTGCAGATTGAACTCGTGTTCAATTTGCGTCTGGATTTTTTCAAAATCCTCACGGTTCCAAATGATTTTAATCATGAGGAGTTCCTCCTATCTTGAGTATAGTATGACACTTATTCTTGTTCAAGCGATTACAGACATCTTACAATGTATAGCGATATGATGCATATTCAATCATTATTTTAACATGTTAACTGATAAAAAATTAAAAAAAGAATGCACTGATGAACAATGCATTATTTTTCCTTTTTGAAAATGTGAGTGATTGCACCTTTTGAATCCATAAAAAGTTTCGCCATCGCGATGAAGAATACATAGAACTCAAGTCTACCCAAGAACATACCAACAGAGGATGTCCATAGGATGATTGGATGTGCATCATAACCTGTAATACCCACACTAAGACCCACCGTACCAAGTACTGATGCGAACTCAAAGAGTGCATGTTGTACCGATGCTTGTGCGACTAAACTAAAGATAAGTGTACCCATCATGAGAAACACCAAATAGAGCATAATAAATGAGTAATTATCCTTGATGTCATTATCATCAACCATCATTTTGACACCCAGTTTATTGATAAAATGCTTTTTTATAACATTTTTATGTGATATTTTATCTGAAAAACTCCAGTAAAGTGATTTGATTCCTAACCCAACGCGATATTGTTTAATACCACCGCAGGTAGAACCCATACCAGCACCAAGGACCATCCCAATGATCAGTAATCCAATGAAAAATGCAGGGAGTACCGTAAATGATGGTGTAATCTGGTAACCCGTACCTGTTAAAGCAGAAATGAAATGGAAAGCTCCGATGCGAAGTGCTTCTAGGATATTTCCTCCCATGTAGTTAATGAGCGAGAGTGCAGAAATGAATACTGCAATCAATGCAATGATATAAAATGATTTCGTTTCAATATGCTTAAGTGCTCGCTTCCATTGACCACTTATAATTAAGAGATGGACAAAGAAGTTGGTACCACCAGCAATCATGAGAAAGATTGTAATGATTTCAATAGGCGTGCTCTGATAATATCCGATACTTTCAGGTTTAGTCGAAAAACCTCCGGTTGCTACAGCACAAATCGAATGATTGATCGCATCAAATGGATGCATACCAAATATCATATAGAGGATTGCTCCAAGAACCACATAACCTAAGTAGATGAGTAAAATATAGCGTCCTGATCGAATGAGATTGGGTACCAGTTTATCACTATGTCCCTCTGCATTATACATTCGCATACCAAACTTATCTGAGATAGCTGCTGTCAAAACCAAGACAAGTCCAGCTCCTCCAACGAATTGTAGTAAACTGCGGTAAAATAAGAAGACTTTTGAAGCAGTGGTTACGTTAACAACAGTTAAACCGGTTGTTGAATAGCCCGAAGATGTTTCAAAGACAGCTTGAGCGAGATTATATTGACCCGTTAATAGAAACGGTATCGCTGAAGCAAAAATAGCTAATATCCAAAGAGAAACAACTAAAATAGCATCTTGATGCCGTTCTAATCGTTCTTTTTCTTGACCCTTAAAGATTAATTTCGTAATAATACCAAGAATAATCAGTATAGCTCCTGGGGGTAGAAAATACTTGATTTGATCCCATTCATTATGATAAAAAACCACAACAATCAGTGGAAAGATGATGATTAATCCGATAAGAATTGAAAATAATCCCAAATAGCTAACGACCAGTGGATAACCCTTAAGCTTTTTTTGATTCATTGTTTATCTCTTTTTCTGTATAAAGTCTATGATTTCTTCTTTTTCAGTCGGGGTTGATATAATGATCAGTTTATCACCTGATTTGATTCTCGTATCCCCTTTAGGAATGATGACGTGAGGATCTCTAAAGATACAGCTAATATTGATATTTCTTGGAAAAGGAATATCCATAATGCGTTGATTCACCATTTGAAAATCCTCTTCGACTCCAATTTCAATCATCACAATCTTTTCATCTTCAATTGATAAGGTCTTAATGATATTTTCAACTGAGGATTCGTTTAGAATGGTTTGTGCCATGAGATAGGTTGATGAAATGACAGAATCGATACCCAACTTTTTAAATAATTCGACATTCTTAGGGTTTCTGACCTTAGCAACCGTTCGTTTGACACCAAATAAACGCTTCGCTGTCATGCATGCGATATAGTTATCGGTATCGTTATCAGATAGTGCTAAAAGGACATCTGCATTTTCACATTCAGAATCTGAGAGTGTATAAGCTTTTGTTGGATCTCCTGGGAAGACTGAAATATCGTTATTGATACTGATGTATTCAGCAAATTGTCTGTCATTATTGATAACAATTAGATGATGATGTTCTTCTTTAAGCGTTTTAACAATAAAGTCGGCTTCGTGTTTTCCACCTGCAATGACAACTTTCATTAGATATCACCATCCTGATATTGATCCATAAATTCGCTGAGTGATAGAGTAAACGGATAAATAGCTTTAATATAAGTACCTTCAAGTAGTCGACCTTTATCGGTATCTGATAGTCTCACAAATATTCTGGGTACATTATAAACATAATAGCAAACATGAGCTAAATAGATATTTGTATTATCACTATCGGTTGTTATAACAACAGTTTTTGCATGCTTAATATAAGCATTTTCAAGTACTGAAAGATCGGTCGCATCTCCAGCAATCTCATAACCAGAAAAAGATTCTTGAAGTTTTCTAAAGGCATCATCTGTTGAATCGATAATGATGACATCTTCACCTACTTCTGACATTTTCGTTGCAATGTTTGCACCAAGTCTTCCACAACCAATAACTACAAACTTATTTCGTTTCATCCAATCACCTCATGGTCATTCATAGGAACTCCTACGTTATTTTAACACTTTTAGATGAAAAATCATATATGACTATCATGCTTTAATAATTAACGCTTATTATTATACACCTTTTTCTTGTATTTCAAAGGTTAAAAGTCGAGTATACAATAAGTCGATAGAAATTGCACCTAGAGGTGCAGTGATCAAGATAGCTAAGACAGCTACTGTTAACATCAGATATCCATTTTGAAAACCCAAAGACAGAGGTATTGCACCAATGGCTGCCTGAACGGTTGCTTTAGGTAGATAGGAAAAACCGATAAAAAGCTTTTCCTTGATGTTGAATGACGTCTTGATTAATGCGACACTAACTCCTAACAATCTGAACATGAGGGCACCAAAAATTAAGAGTATAGCATTGAAACCAATAGAAGGAATGACTGATATATCGACTATTGCTCCAACCAGTACAAAGAGCATAATTTCTGCAAGTACCCAGATTTTTTCAAATTTACTAACCAAACTTTTAGCAAGTACAGGATAGCGATGGCGTATCATACCTCCCATGATCATAATACCGAGCAATCCACTCATAAGAACAATTGCTTTCACTTGTTCTTCGACGACAACAAGTAGAAAAGCTACTGAGAATAAGAGGCGTACCTTAATGGTATCGCGCATATGAAATCGATTAAAAAATGTAACAAATAGATAACCTAATAACAAACCTAATCCAACACCTAGAATAATGGACAAAGGAAGTTGGTAGATTAACTCTAGATTAAAATCACCTTGTATCATCGAATGTAAAAAACTCGTGAATAGGATGATGACAAAGACATCATCTAAGGATGCCCCAGCTAAAATGAGATGTGGAATTTTTTTGTCATTACCGTAACCTGATTCGATAAGCTTAATCATTTTAGGCACTATAATAGCTGGTGATACTGCTGCAAGAATGCCACCTAGAATGAGCGATTCAATGAGCGATAATGAAAAGAGCAAGGATGCAAGGACGACAATACCGATGATTTCAAAAGTTGCTGGAATGAATGCCATCAGTAAAGCTGGTCTACCTATTTTCTTTAGATCTTCTAACTTTAATGCTAATCCTGCTCTAAGCAAGATGACAATCAGTGCTATTTGTCTTAGTTCTGATGATAGATCTAAAATGCGACCATCAATGAGATTGAATCATATGGACCTAGTAGGATACCCGATAAGAGCATACCAATAATGGGAGGTAAGTTAACCCAACGACACACTTTTGCAAGCATTAAACTCATTAAAACAATCAAAGCAATCGATAATAACATGAATTCACCTCAAAAAAAAGACTCTACAACTTAAAAAAGTGTAGAAGTCATTAGCATTAGCAGTTTTAGTCGTAGACTATGGGAGACATTCATTCCCTTTTATAAGATAGCATAAGTTTATAAAAAATCAAGCATTTTTATAGGTTGCTTCCTGTTCTTCTTTTTCTTTTCTAAAAAATGGTATGAGCATGGATACACGTTTTTGATAGTCACGATACTCTGGACGTGTCTTGATAATTTTTCTTTCCATCCACGGAATACTGATAAATAAGAAAAGTGCAGTCATCAAGAGTGGTGAAATAATCCATAGATCTAACGTTTTTGCATAACTTAAGTACATGAGATAGAGTCCCCACCATACCATGACTTCACCAAAATAATTGGGATGTCTCGAGTATTGCCATAAGCCCTCTTCAATACACTTCTTTTCACCCAAATGCTTTTGCTTAAAGCGTTTCATCTGCTGATCAGATATCAATTGAATAATAGCAGCAGCTATGATGATTAAAGCTCCAATAAATGTTAACAGCGTTGATCTAGGACCTGCTTCAATCAAGTAGATAGCTCCAATCAGTTGAATAAAGACAATCGATGTTGGAAAGAGCTGTATACCAAAGAGGTTTGTGAGCAAGTAAAGTTTCGGTGCTTTTTCTTCCATGGCTTGATAACGCCAATCGATTTCATCAAATCCTGTCCACAAGCTTGCCCAGTTATAGGTTAAACGAATAGACCATATGAGGAGTGCTGCAATCATGAGAATGACTGAAAATCCAAACGAGTTGTAATAGAAAGCTGCTCCGATCAGTATGATAGGAGGAATCACACTCCAATAGGGATCATATAGAGATGCGTTTTTGATTATGACAGAAAACAGGTAAATCAGTAATGTAGAAACAATATCTGCTGCCAAAAACCTATAGATATCAGGCCACTGATTAAGATAGATAAATGTCAGGATTCCCAAAGTGATTGATAGAATGTAAAGAATAAAAATCACGATAAAACTCATGCCTCTTTTTTGCATCATACACCTCTTATTTTGTTTTGTTTCATTGTAACATGATTAAGTTGGAATGTATAGGTCAACCCTCAATATAGTTTGGATAAGACGCTACCAAGAGTTTTAAAAAGAGATTAAACACTTCTTTGAGATCGAAGGTGTGATGACTTTCTTTGGATAGTGAAGTTGCTTCAATTTTCTCAAACTCCGTTTGGTTGATATTGATACCGATTCCAATGATGAGGTGATCAAAGATAATATCACTCGATAGGGATTCTATCAATATACCCGCAATCTTTTGATGGTTAACATAGATATCGTTAGGTTCCTTAAAACTTGGCACCAACCCATAGTTTTCAAAAAAACGAATCAATGAAAGTAATACCCAACGTTTGATTTCATGTGACTGATGTGTCTTTATTTTTTTAAGTAGGATAGAGCATAGGATGTTTTCTGATGCGTTCGATTGCCATTTACGCTCAAATTGACCGCGACCTTTTGTCTGGTGATTTGCTCGAATAATTGTCATATGAGGAAAATACGAATGATTTTCTTTTAGAAAATCATTCGTCGATATGAGTTCTTCAAATTCGAGCAATGTATAATTCATCTTTTAATTTCCTACAGCAAATGAAATCTCAGTTTCACATGCTAACTCACCATTGACAAAAGCTTTTGCTTGACCAAATCCAAAACCACGGCGTATTTTTGTCAGTTCACAATGTAATTCAAGCATGTCTCCGGGTAAAACACTTTTTCGAAATTTAGCATTTGAAATACCTGTGAAATAAGCAATCTTTCCTGCATAATCAGGATGTGATAATAAGATGACAGCTCCAACCTGTGCTAAGGATTCAATAATAAGAACACCTGGCATCACCGGTTTTCCTGGAAAATGACCTTTAAAGAAAGCTTCATCTGGACGAACATATTTGATACCAACACCACGATGCAAGCTTTCAAGTTCAATCATTTCATCGATAAATAGAAAAGGGTCACGATGTGGAATAATCTTTTTAATTTCCTCTTGTGTCAATCTCATGATGACACCTTCTTAAAGATAATCGCTGCGTTTTGACCACCAAATCCGATATTGACATTCATCGCATATTCCATGTCACGATGCACACTCACGTTTGGTGTGTAATTTAAGTCACAATCTGGATCGGGTTCTAAAAGATGAATCGTTGGTGGAATATCACCTGTAATCAGTGCTTTAATGGTCGCAATCGTTTCGATGGCACCTGCAGCACCGAGTGCGTGACCTGTCATTGATTTCGTGGAACTGATATTGATGCCGTAAGCTGCTTTGCCAAACGCTTTTTTAATACCTAGTGTTTCTAGTTTATCATTTAAGATGGTTGATGTTCCATGTGCATTGATATACCCTAACTGCTCAGGTTTGATATTTGCATCGGCAATCGCTAATTTTAGACATTCTGTTATACCTGATGCTTCATCATCTGGAGCGGTCATATGGAATGCATCCGATGTTGTTCCATATCCAACCATCTCTGCTAGTATGGTTGCACCACGCTTTATCGCATGTTCATGCGATTCTAAGATGAGAATACCTGCACCTTCTGCAATAACAAATCCAGATCTTCTTGCATCAAAGGGAACTGATGCAACCTCTGGATCATTTGAAAAATTGAGAGCTCTTAAACTGGAAAAGCCACCAACACCAATTTCATTGATCGGTGATTCAGCACCTCCCGTTATGACAGCGTCTAAATAGCCATCACGAATATATCTAAATGCCTCACCAATCGAATTGGTTGCAGCTGAACATGCGGTAACCTGTGGTAAATTGGGACCTTTTGCTTGATATTTGATACCGATCTTAGCTCCAATGAGATTAATGATAGCATTTGGAATAAAGAAAGGTGAGATACGATCTTGTCCTCTGGTGACCGATGTTTTTGTTTCTTCAAAAATCGTGTTTAATCCACCGATTCCACTACCTACAAACGTCCCTATACGATAGGGATCATATGTGTTGTGCATGAAATTAGCTTGGTTGATTGCTTCTTGTGCTGCAACCAGTGCAAGATTTGTCACACGATCTGATCGCTTGATCTCCTTTTTATCTAGGAAATCCTCAAAATTGAGATTTTTGACTTCGCCTGCAATTTTCACTTTGTCTTGACTTGCATCAAATAGGGTAATAAAATCAATCCCGTTTTTTCCTGCAAGCATGTTGTTAAACGATGTTTCAACTGTATTTCCTACCGGACTTAATAGACCCATTCCGGTGACGACTACTCTTCTTTTCATATGTTCACCTACATCACTAATCCACCATCAACCGTTAAGGTATGGCCGGTTATATAACTTGCATGTTCACTTGCTAAAAATAAAACTGCATGAGCGACATCTTCAGGCCTTCCAAAGCGCTTCAGCGGGATTTGATTTGCCCATGTTTGAATAGCTTCTTCGGGGAGTTTATGTGTCATGTCTGTTTCAATGAACCCTGGTGCAATCGCATTAACGGTCACATTGCGTGATGCAAACTCTCTAGCCAAAGCTTTGGTTAAACCGATGACTCCAGCTTTTGCTGAAGAGTAATTAGATTGTCCTGCATTACCCAATATACCAGAAACCGATGAAATATTGATTACTCTACCATATCCAGACTTAAGCAGTGCTTTTGCACTGTGTTTAGCGATATTCCAAACACCTTTAAGATTGGTATCGATCACACGATCAAACTGATCTTCAGACATTCTAAGAATGAGTGCATCATCGGTGATACCTGCGTTGTTAACAACGATATGAAGTGCACCAAAATGCTTGATTGTCTCTTCTACGAGTCTTCTTGCATCCTCAAACTTTGAGATATCTGCTTGAACAGCAAGTGCTTGTCCCCCCATCTGTTTTATCGACTCAACGAGTGCTTCAGCTGATTCTTTACTGCGGTTATAATTGATGACAACTGCAGCATGATGTTTAGCAAGCTCAAGTGTAATCGTCTTTCCGATGCCTGATGCTCCCCCTGTGACCAGTGCAACCTTATTTGATAAATCCATGTTCTATTAACCATCCTTTCACGTTTTCTATATCTGTTAGTTTACCGATGTGTGTAACCTCTAAGTCCATATCTATTTTTTTGATCAAACCTGATAGAACAGTTCCTGGTCCAACTTCAATAAAATGCGTAAAACCATCTTTTTTCATCTGTAGGATAGACTCAACAAAACGCACAGGTAAAACCATCTGATTGATCATTTCATTTTTAAGTTGATTAATGGTTAAAGGCTTAGCTGTGGTGTTGAGATAAACATCAATACCTGGTTGTTTAGGTTGAAAGACATCTAAGTATTCTTTAAATATCAGACTTGCATCTTTCATCAACGGGCTATGAAAAGCTCCTGAAACATTCAATTTGACCGCCCGTTTCGCACCGAGCTGTTTTGCTTTTTCCAGTGCGAGATCAACAGCATGTTCACTGCCACTGATTACCGTTTGTAAGGGTGAGTTGTAGTTAGCAACATAGACCAAATCATTGATATCTATAATGAGATTTTCAACACGATCTTTGTCCAAACCTAAAATAGCTGCCATCTTTCCTTGTTGATGGTTTGCTTGATCGTCCATAACTTCTGCTCTCTTTTTGATGAGATTGATAATCTCTTCAAATGTGAAAATACCCGCTGCATAAAGTGCGCTGTATTCACCTAGGCTAAAACCTAAGAGCCCTTTTGGAGTGATACCGAGTTTTGAAAGTGTTTCAAAAGCATAGATTGAGGTAAGCACTAAGAGTGGTTGAGTATATCGTGTCTGATTTAAAAGATGTTCGTCAAAGACGATGTCTTTGGTACGATATCCAAGAAGTTGATTTGCTTGTTGCTCTAATTTAAGTAAATCCGTATTGTGTTCAACAAAATCTTGACCCATACCTGAATATTGACTACCTTGTCCTGCAAATACTAAAGCTAATTTACCCATAACCTACCTACAATTGGAGAATCGCACTACCCCAGGTAAAGCCACCACCAAATCCTACCAATAAGATTTTTTGACCCTTTATTGTCTCTTGATCAAAGTAATCAGAGATGGTCATGGGGATGCTGGCTGCTGAAGTATTACCATACTCACTCAAATTCATCATAAATTTAGACAACGGAATGTCCATCGATTTAGATACCGATTGAATAATGCGTTCATTAGCTTGATGCGGTATGATCATATCGATATCTGCTATATCTATTTTAGCATCTTCTAACACTTTTCGAATCGCTTGCTGCATGACGTCAACAGCAAATTGATAAACTTTCTTACCGTCCATCTTAATCTTGTTGATGACGGTTAGCGTGCCTGCAGTATCTCCTCTTGCAGCATTGAAAAAATACGCATTGTGATGTTCATTATATGCTGGTTCGATAATCATTGCACCAGCACCATCACCGAAGAGAACGCACGTATTGCGATCGGTGTAATCAACCACTTTTGTAAGTGTTTCACCACCGATAATGAGTGCTGCACGAAACCGTCCCGTTTGTAACATGGCTGATGCGATTTCTAAACCGTAGACGAAGCCGGTACATGCAGCGTTGATATCAAAGCTCATCACTTCATGGTTTAACCCAAGTGCAGCTTGTATAAAGTTAGATGTTGATGGTGTCATCTGATCACCTGTTATGGTAGCCATAATGATGAGATCAATTTTATTGACATCATAGCCGACTCGATCAATCGCATGTTTAGCTGCTTTAACAGCCATCTCACTGGTTGTCTCGTTTTCTGCACGATGTCTTGTTTTAATTCCGGTACGTGTGACGATCCATTCATCCGATGTATCGACCATTTTCTCTAAATCTTCATTGGTTATAAGCTGTGGTGGAACATACTTTCCACTTGATATCACTTTAATTTTAGGTACTTGATTCATGTGTTTCTTCTCCTTGTTCTAGATAGATACCCATCTGTCTAAATTTAGCATAACGCTTTTTTAACAGTTCTTCTATCGTTAATTTAGTTACTTGTTTGAGTCGCTGATTTAGCGCTTTATTGAGTGCTTTAATACCGTAATCTGGATCAATATGTAAACCTTTTGATTCAGGAATAATTTCATCAATAACATGATATGCAAAAAGGTCTTGTGCAGTTAATTTCATCAAATTAGCAGCCACATCAGCCTTTTGACTATCTTTGTAGATAATCGATGCGTATCCTTCAGGTGATAAAATGGCATAAATGCTGTTTTCAAACATCATCACATGATCACCTACACCGATGGCCAGTGCTCCACCCGAACCTCCTTCGGATAGAACAACGATTAAAATCGGGGTCTTTAATCCCATCATTTCTTTGAGATTTGTAGCAATCGCTGATGCTTGTCCTCTTTCTTCAGCACCTATACCTGGGTAAGCACCTGGTGTATCAATGATGCAGAGAATGGGACGTTTGAATTTTTCTGCTTGTTTCATTAGACGCAATGCTTTTCGATAACCTTCAGGATGAGGCATACCAAAATTGTGACGTATCTTTTCTTCAGTCGTCACACCTTTTTCTTCTGCAATCACGGTCATTGGTATCCCATTAAATGTCGCGATACCTCCAATAATTGCTCGATCATCTTGATACAGTCGGTCCCCATGAAGTTCGATAAAGTCGGTGAAGAGTTCTTTGATAATCGTCTGTGCGGTTGGACGCTTTGGATGACGCGCTAATTTAACCTTTTCCCATGCTGTATTTTCCATTAGTTAGACACCTCTTTATCCATATGGAGTTCTAAGAGCTTATAAAGTGTCTTTCTCATCTCTTTACGGTGTATCACCATATCCACCATGCCATGCTCTAGTTGAAATTGATCGGTTTGAAAACCTTCAGGTAGGTCTTGACGAATGGTTTGTTTGATGACACGTGCACCAGCGAAGCCAATCAGCGATGAATGTTCTGCAATATTGATATCGCCTAACGATGCAAAACTTGCAGCAACACCACCAGTTGTTGGATTGGTGAGCACACTTATATATAAAAGTCCTTTTTCATCAAAATAATGAAGTGCACCACTTGTTTTACTCATCTGCATCAACGATAAAATACCTTCTTGCATTCGAGCTCCACCAGATGCTGAAAAAATGATGAGTGGTAGCGATTCTTTGGTTGCATACTCGATCAGTCGTGTCACTTTTTCACCGACAGCACTTCCCATGCTTCCCATCATAAAGTGACTATCTAAGATACCGATAGCTACTTTGATTTTTACAATCGTAGCAACACCAGATAAAAAAGCTTCTTCCATTCCTGTTAATTTCTTTCCCTTTGAAAGTTTATCCTCATAATCGGGCATATTTAAGGGATTGACTGAAGTAACCAGTTGATCAAATTCTAAATAACTGCCCTCATCAACGGTGAGTTCAAGACGTTTTTTTGCACTCATACGAAAATGAAAATCGCAATAAGGACAGATTAAATGATTGGTTTCAAGTGTCTTTTCATAGATAGCTGCACCACATTGATCACATTTGATGAAGATGCCGTTTGGAATATCAATGGGTTCATAATTGGTTGCTTTTTTGCGAACCTGACGCTTAAACTCTTCGAGTTTTTTCTTACGTTCCTCTAAAAAATCATTCACGGTTTTCTGCCTCCACCAATGCATTAAATCGGGCAATAAATCCCGTGTCGTATTGTCCTTTGATAAAATCTGGATTATGCATGATTAAATATTGATATTCAATGTTGGTATGAATACCTTCGACAACAAACTGTTCGAGTGCAACACGCATTTTTTTGATTGCTTCTCTTCTTGTTGGTGCATGGACGATCAGTTTTGCAATCATCGAATCATAAAAGGGAGGAATTTCATATCCTGGATAAATATGCGTGTCGATACGAATACCAGGACCTCCTGGAAATAAGATATTGTTAATCTTTCCTGGTGCTGGAATAAATCCTTTCATGGCGTGTTCTGCATTAATTCTGCATTCGATTGAATGTCCCACCATATGAATATCTCTTTGTTTAAAAGATAGTTCTTTTCCATAAGCAATTTTGATCTGTTCTTTGACCAAATCAACACCCGTGATCATCTCAGTAATCGGATGTTCAACCTGGATACGAGTATTCATCTCGATAAAATAAAAATTGCCCTTAGAATCCACTAGAAATTCCATAGTACCTGCGTTTACATAATTGATTGCTTTCGCAAGTTTGATGGCTGCTGTACCAATCTTTCGTCTGAGCAAATCATTTAATATCGGTGAAGGTGTTTCTTCTAACATCTTCTGATTTCTTCGTTGCATGGAACAATCACGCTCAAAAAGATGGACGACATTGCCCATTTGATCTGCAATAATTTGAATTTCTATATGTCTTGGAGCTTCAATGAATTTTTCGATATAAAGTGATTTATCACCAAAACTGATTTCTGCTTCTGTGGATGTTTTTTCAAAGGCGTTTAGAAATTCTTCATCGGATCGTGCGATACTGATTCCACGACCTCCACCTCCACTGGTTGCTTTCATCATGACGGGATAGCCTATTTTTTTAGCTATTTTTAAACCTTCTTGTGCGTGCTCAACTACACCATCACTACCCTCAACAACAGGTACACCACTGGATTTTGCAATTGATCTAGCGGATGCTTTATCGCCAATTTGAGCGATAGTCTTCGAAGAAGGACCAATAAATGTGATATTGCATGATTCAACCATTTCAACAAATTGTGCATTTTCTGATAAGAAACCATAACCCGGATGAATGGCGTTACATCCTGTTGAAATAGCAGCAGATAAAACGCTATTCATGTTTAAATAGCTTTCCTTGCTGCTGGCTTGACCGATACAGATAGCTTCATCCGCAAGCTTGACATGAAGTGATGTTTCATCTGCTTCAGAATAAATTGCAACGGTCTCTATACCGAGTTCTTTACATGCACGGATAATGCGAACAGCGATTTCTCCTCTATTCGCAATCAGTATTTTATTTTTCATTTGCCTCACCCACACGTATCAGAGCTTGATTGAAACCAATGACTTCGCCATTTTTGACAAGAATCTCTTTGACGTAACCATCATATGGAGATGTGATTTCATTCATGATTTTCATCGCTTCGATGATGCATACAACCTGTCCTTTTTTAACTGGACTACCGACTTCAACAAATGGTTTTCCATTCGGGGTTGCAGATGCATAGAACGTACCAACGAGCGGTGATTTAATCAATGTTTTCTGATTTAATTCGATGGGTTTTTGTGTTGTTTGTATTTGATTTGAGTTGCTTTCTTTTGACTGATTTACTTGTGCAATATCGTCATTTTTATTTTTGGATAATCTTAATTTGAATCCTTCCATTTCGAGTTCTAATGTCATTAAAGTAGAACTCTCAAAGTCCTTAATAATATTTTGTATCTCTTTAATTGTCATTTATCTTTACCGTTTCACTTTTTCAAATTTGTCAATCTGTTAAACATCAAAAGTAGACGTTACGTTGAAAAATACTTAGCTGTGAATGTCCTGTCATCCTTAAGATGGGAAATGCGAAATGACCTTGATGGATCTAAATATGGTTTATTCGTCACATAAACTGTTTAAACCAATCGAAGACCATTTTTTTTGTTGGAGCATCACTCCCTTTTTGTTTGGCAATTCAAATGTTTTGAATTTCAAATAATATGCCTGTGTTTATTCTATCACAAAACTACTCTAAGTCAAGCATTAATGCCATGTAAACGGTAAGCAAATAAAAAACCTATGATTTTATCATAGGCTATTGAGCAATGAGGTTATCGAGTTCTTCTAAGTTGATGTACTTCTTTATTGTCACAATCACTTCTTCCATCAACCGTTCGTGCATCTTGGGTGAAGCTGATGCTTGATGGGGTGTAATCCATATGTTCTTAGCAGTCCAAAGTGGGTGACTCTCGGGTAGTGGTTCAGGTGTTGTAACATCCAGAGCTGCTCCTCTAATTTTTAGATTGTTTAGTGCATCGATAAGTGCATCTTGGTCAATGATGGATCCTCTTGCTACATTGATGATAACTGCATTTGGTTTCATTAGGGCAATGGTTTTAGAGTTGATAAGATGAAAGGTATCTTTAGTTAGTGGAATGGTTAGGATGATATAGTCTGAACGCTGGATCAATGATTGTAAGCCTGATGTGTCATAGACCATCTCATCATAATGTGTTCCGTGAAGCTTGGTTCTTCGATATCCGATGATGTAGGTTTCAAAAGCTTTTATACGTTTTGCAACCTCGTCACCAATCGATCCTGCTCCGATGATTCCTATGGTTGAACCATGTATTTCATGTTCAATAGAAACAAATGACCAATGGTGACTTTTCATCTGCTTATCATAGATATTTAGTTTTCGATTGAAAAAAAGTATTTTAGCGATGACATCCTCAGCGATCTGGATACTAAATACATCTTTTGCATATGCGATTTTTATGTTTCTTGACAAAATCATTTTAAGATCAACACCATCATAACCTGCAGTGAGCAGTTTAATCAGTTTTAGTTTAGGCATCTGATCTAGAATTTCGGGTTTAGCAAATCCCGGCATCATGATTGCGATTTCAGCATCTGATGCATCTTTTAAATCGGTCACAATCTTATGATCATAAAGCGCTTCTTTTAAGTGATCTACATATATTTTCTTAAGTGTCGTTTGGTCTAACCAAATTATCATGTCTGATCTCCTATCCATTTATCATATGCGAGTCGTTTTAAATCACCCTCACCAGGTTCTAAGATGATCCATCCTCTTAAAATATAACCGTGAGATTCAAAAAGACGTATGGCAAATCGATTGGTATAATACGTATCGATTCGTATATAGTTTGTCTTTTTTTGACGTGCTAACTTCTCAGCAAAAATTAAGAGTTCATCAGCGATATGCTTACCAAGATAGGATTTTTTTATTGCTAATCGGTGGATGGTGAGATAGGAATGATCATAACCCCATTGACCATCATAAATGATATTATAAGTTTTTTCTATACCTTCTTTGATGGCGATCATACCGATGATTTCTTGATTTAGCACATAGACAAAAAATTCACCTATTTCAATATCTTTTTTAAATATTTCGAGTGATGGGTGGTGGTATTGCCACTGATCGATGCCTCGCTCTTTGAGCAAGGTCTTCGTTTCTTCTCTAAGTGCCCAAATGGATGAGAGGTCATCCATCGTTGCTTTTCTAATCATAGGATTCCTCAACCAGTATCACAGATAGCGGTAAAGCTTCAACCGCTTTTATTTTAATGGGTAGTGCATACATCATATATGTTTTTTCTTCGACAGCTTCGAGTCTTAATCCTTCAATGATCATAATCTCTTGATCCATAAGGATATGATGTGTGGGATGATTTTCCTGATCACGCTCAATACCGAGTGCATCGATACCTACACCAGCAACTTTCTTGGCTGCAAGATAAGCTGCACTATCTTTTCTTAAGTAGACAAATTTAAAATTAAAGGTTTCTTCATAAGAGTTTTTTGTTTTAAATAAAACAAAATCATCAACTTGAATATCGAGTGGTTCTAAATCACCTGCTGTGATCTCTTCCTTGACATGCGTTAAATCAAACACTTTAACCTTTCGGATGAGCTTTGACAAATCAAGCGTATCTGATGTTTTGCCACCTCTAACCATATGAAGCGGAAAATCCATATGGGTTCCCGTATGGAGATTCATACACATCTTTGTCTCATAGACGTTTTGCTGATTGAAATTTGATGTTGTTTCAAAAACTGGCTTTTTATCTTCTTTATTCTTATACACTTGGATATCATGTGATATCGTCATTGAAACATCATAAACTTTCATGGCATCATCTCTCCAGTCTTCTCTTGAATGAGTGGTTTCAAGTCTTCATATGATGTGTAACTAATAGGTTGATGTTGATGTTTTTTCACCTGATCAATAAAACGCCATGAGAGTTCGATTTCATCCCATCTGGTAAAGAGAGTCTTATGGTGCTCTGTGATATCTTTTAGTAATTTTTCATACGCTTCTGACATGTTGCCCACGGCATGACAGGACACACAATACTCGAGTTCAACTTCCTCGACATCATCTCTTAAACCTGGAACTTTCGAATTGAGCACGAGTCCAACACCATCAAGAGGTGCGATACGAATATAGAGTTTATTGGTAGAAAGTGGTAAATTCCATTTGCGTTGTTCGGATGTTTCTTCAAACTCAATAATGATGAGTGATTCCTTCTGATCAAGTTTTTTACCCGTCATCAAATAGAAAGGAACACCTTTGAATCGAGGTGTTTCAACATAAGCTTTCAAAAAGACAAAAGTTTCTGTTTCAGAGTCAGGTGCGATATTTTTTTCTTGATGATATTGATCGTATTGAGCAAAAATCAGTGATTCCTTATCAAACTTGAGACTTTCTAAAACCTTTACCTTCTCATTTTTGACATCTTCAGAAAAGTAACTCATCGGTACTTCCATCGCAATCAAAGATAACATCTGAAGCAGATGGCTTTGAACCATATCCTTAAGAGCTCCCGATTGGTCATAATAACCTGCTCTTCCTAAAATACCATCCGTTTCTTTAGCGATGATCTTGACATTTTTTATCGAACGATTGTGCCAAATTTCTTCAAAAATGCGATTTGCAAAGCGCACCATCATGATGTTTTGAATCATTTCTTTACCTAGATAGTGATCAATACGATAGATCTGTTTTTCATCAAAGTATTGCCATAACATCTCATTGATTTTCTTTGCGCTTTCAAGATCGTGTCCAAACGGTTTTTCAAATATAATAGATTGATTTTCGTTACTCTTTGAAACGAGTTTCGACTGGTTGATGTGTTCTGCAACAACCGGAAAGAGTTCAGGACCAATCGCTAAATAATAGAGTTCCCTTGTATCATTTTTGACAAGACTTGAACGCAGTTCAATGAGTTTCTTGTAATCATCAAAGTTCGTGATTTCCATTTTCAGATAATGTGTGATCTTTTTTAATGTATCAAGATCTAGCGATGACGTGGCTACTTCATTCATCACATCGAGATAAGATGTGGTTGAATAATCTCGTCTTCCTAGCGCAATAATCTTTGTCTTTTCAGGTATTTGTTTTTCAGTATAAAGTCGTGCAATCGCGGGTAATAATTTACGTGATGTTAAATCACCGGTTGCACCAAATATAGTGATTAATAAATCATTCATCATATTCTCCTTTATTTAGCATCCCATATGTGCCATAAAAAATGTGAAACAACCGAGCGATATGGAGACCAGTTTTCGGAAATCTTTTCAATTTCAGGTACGGTTAAATCAGGATTTTGATAGAGGTGTTTAACGGCATTCCTAAGCCCTAAATCAAGCGGAGAAAAAACATCTTCTCTACCGAGTGAAAACATTAAAAACATTTGAGCAGACCAAACACCGATTCCTTTAATTTGAATAAGCATGTCGATAACCTCTTGATTGGACATGTTATCCAACTGACTAAAATCAACAGATTGATCGATCATATGTTCAGCTAAACTCTTTAAGTATTTGATTTTTGGATACGATACACCTAAAGCTCTTAAGGATTCATCATCTGCTTTAATGAGATTTTCTGGTGTTATATCCTCATTAAAGAATGTATGAACACGTTTCGAGATTGTTGCTGCAGCTTTACCTGAAAGTTGCTGCGCAATAATGGTGTCAATCAAGGATTCATAGTAGTTGTCAGAAACATAGACAGTCACCTGTTTCTGTTTATCAAACAGTTCTGATAGTTTAGGATCTCTTTCTATTAAATATTTGGTTATTTCTGATTCATGTTGATAGACAATTGTTTTCATATAGCCTCCACAAAACCTATTATAGCATGAGATAATGACTTTAATTCTCTAAGGCTTTATTTTACACCATAATCTTTGACATTCAAAATATATGCTATATAATGATGAAAAGGAGGTTTCCTTATGAATCCATTCACCATCGTTTTTTTGAGCGTTTCATCACTGATATTCCTCTTTGGTCTCTATGCTCTCTTTTTCAAAAAAAAACATTATTGGATACCGATTCTTCTTCCACATGCTCTTGGAATTATGATGATCTTATTAGGTCAAACCGTACAGGTCAGCGGAGGTAGTTTTGCAGATGTCATGTATACTATACTAGGTGTCTTAGCACATCTGATTGCACTCGTTATTGGACTCATTACTGTCGTTTTGCAACATCGAAAGGAAAAATTGAGCGTATAAGCATATCGCTCTTTTTTTTACCTGTTAAAGTCATGATATAATGAAAGAAAGAGGTGATACAGTGGAAACCAAACAGATAAATACATCCATGCGCCATGCGATCTATGCCAAACACGGTATGGTTGCAACCTCAGAACCTCAAGCAGCTCAGGTTGGTCTAGATATCCTAAAAAAAGGTGGTAATGCAATTGATGCTGCCATTGCTGTGGCAGCAACACTGACTGTTACTGAACCGACCTCTAATGGTATCGGTGGTGACAATTTTGCAATTGTTTGGTATAAAAATCAACTCTATGGATTGAATGCTAGTGGTCCTTCACCTAAGTTATTGACAATGGACTACTTTAAGAATCAACAGATGAAAGAGATACCAAAGCATGGTTTTGTGCCCATCACAGTACCAGGAGCGGTTGCTGGATGGGCAGAACTTTCAAAACGCTTTGGTCATCTATCGATGAAAGAAACACTGAAACCTGCTGTAGATTATGCTAGACATGGTTTTGTTGTGCAAAAAACAGTTGCGAAAAACTGGCAAAATGCCAACTATGCCTATCAGAAATTATTCAGACATGAAATGTTTTCACCATGGTTTGATACCTTCACGAAAGCGCTTCATGCACCTCAAGAAGGAGATATTTGGACACTCAAGGATCATGCAAATACTCTTGAAGAGATTGGTGATACTGTTGGACAATCGTTTTATAAGGGACGTCTTGCTAATGCTATCGATGCTTACTCACGAAAGTATGGTGGACTGTTAAGAAAAGCAGATCTAGAAAAATATTCACCTGTATGGGTAGAGCCTATTAAGGTTAATTATCGTGGGTATGATGTCTACGAACTGCCCCCTAACGGACAAGGTATTGTTGCACTCATGGCACTTAATATCCTTGAAAACTTCGATTTTAAAGACAAGGAACTCATCACAACCTATCATCGTCAAATGGAAGCAATCAAACTTGCCTTTGCTGATGGAATGGCCTATGTTTCAGATCCTAAAGCGATGAAAACATCGTATCAATCGCTTCTATCTAAAAATTATGCATGGAAGCGTAGTCAAGAGATTAAAACCAAGGCCATTGAACCGACAGCAGGTAAACCGATCGGATCAGGTACGGTTTATCTAGCAGTTACAGATCATGAAGGCAATATGGTTTCGATGATTCAATCGAATTATATGGGATTTGGATCGGGTATTGTTGTCCCAAACACGGGTATTGCTCTTCACAATCGTGGTCATAATTTTTCATTGGATTCCAAATCACCTAATGTGGTTGATGGAAATAAGAGACCCTATCATACGATTATTCCAGGTTTTCTCATGCGTGGTCATACACCGATCGGTCCGTTTGGTGTGATGGGCGGATTTATGCAACCTCAAGGACATGTCCAAGTTTTAATGAATATGATCGACTTCAATTTAGATCCTCAACAAGCTCTAGATGCCCCTCGATGGATGTGGGTGGAAGGTAAACAATTTCTTGTGGAACCTGACATGTCTGAACAGATGATAGCAGGATTGACCAAACGAGGACATATGATTCGAATCGAATCTGAACTCGGTCACTTTGGACGTGGACAAATCATCTGCAAGGATCCCATAACAGGGATATACATCGGTGGAACTGAAAAAAGGTGTGAGGGAACCATTGCTTCCTACTAGACTTCTTCGGAAGTCTTTTTTGTCTATCAATTAAGACGATAGGATAGACATAATAGACAATTGTTTACACCTGTTTGTTTCATTGAATTAATCAGGTTATTCATGTATAATTTGATTAGGAGATACGACAATGAACCCTATTTTAGAACGTTTTATCAATCGATTGATCGATCAGTCCACACCGGAAAAACCTCTTTGGAATATTGAGGCTATCAAACAGGGAAAAAAACCTCAATGGAACTATATCGATGGCTGTATGATGACATCACTTTTATCGCTATATGAAGCAACAAAGGATGAAAAATATGTTCAATTTGTTAAACGATTTATTGATTACTACGTTGATGATAACGGACATATTTTAGGATACAATCCCACACATTATAGCACGGATGACATCTGTGAATCACGTGTTCTTTTCGATTTGTATAAGTTTTTTCATGAAGAGAAATATCTGAAGGCAATTCACCAAACCTATCAGCAGATTAAAGATCATCCAAGAACGATTGAAGGAAATTTTTGGCATAAAAAAATCTATCCACATCAAGTATGGTTAGATGGTCTATTTATGGCGATGCCTTTTTACACCAAATATGAAAGATATTTCAATAATAAACGTCATTATGATGATATCAAGCATCAGTTTAATGTGGTCAGAAAAAGGATGTTTGATGAAAAGAAAAAACTGTATTACCATGGATACGATGCATTGAAATCAATCTTTTGGGCAGATCCCAAAACGGGTTTATCACAAAACTTTTGGCTGAGAGCGATGGGTTGGTATATGGTCGCTATCGTCGATGTTTACGAAGACTTTGATGACCCTAAAGAACGAGAATCCTTTTTTAAACCCTTGCTCAAAGAAATGGTCGATGGTCTGCTGATGTACCAAGATAAAAAAACTTCACTCTTCTATCAAGTTGTTGATAAAGGTAAAGAACCTGGTAATTACTTAGAAACATCTGGAAGTGCACTGATCAGTTATGCGATTTTAAAAGCTGTTCGCTATCACATGTTACCCACTTCCTATCAAGAAAAAGGGTTAGCCATTTTTCATGGCATCACCCAAAAATATCTACATGAAATTGATGGAAAACTCAATTTAGGTGGTATTTGTTTGGTTGCAGGTTTAGGACCTAAAGATAACCTTAGACGTGATGGAAGTTATGCCTACTATCTTTCTGAACCCGTCGTTGAAAATGATGCAAAAGGTGTTGCACCACTTATTATGGCCTATACTGAAGTCTTAAAAACTATTTAATAGATTATATGCTTAAGTTTGTGTTGGTATAAAGAGTTCAAGAAGTCCAAAAACGCTAAACGTAAAACCTAAGAAAAGTAGAGCTATCAGCAAAAAGGATAGCTCTTTTGATTTATAGATAGAGATAATACCGAGTACAGTTCCAAAGATTGCACAGATTAGAGATAGAAAAACCAGTATATTGAGTATAATAAGCATCAATCCCTCAGCAATACCCTTCATTAAAAACTCATCAATCACATAAAAAAGCATCAGTATTAAAAAACTGATCAAAATAAGGTAAGCTGATTGTCTTGCTTGATGTGCCTTCGGTAATAAGATAAGTTTCATAAGGTATCCTCTTTCTTATTTGTCTTCATTATACCTCATTTTTAAGCGAACAAAAAACCACGAAATTCGTGGTTATTTATTTTAAGATAGATGGATATGAAACACACCAGATAGTTCTTTGATGGTTTTGATGACATCTTGATCAAGCTTTTGTCTTGTTTCAAAGATCATCGTTTGATACTTTTCATTGGCGCGAACAACATGGTCAAGTATCTCATTTGTATTAATCTTTGCTATAATTTCATGCGCTTGAACGGATCCATCTGATAGAACTGTGATACGATGACCATTCTTTCGACTGAGCGATGCATCAGGAAAATTCACGGAATGATAGAGATTACCATTATCTAGATAATCTACCATTTGTTGGATTGCCATCATTGCACAATTATCTTCTGCTTCTTCCGTGGATGCCCCAAGATGAGGAATCGCAATCACGCCTTTCATAGCTGCTGTTTTTGTATTAGGAAAATCTGTAACATAACTTCTTACGCGTTTAGAGATGAGTGCTTGTTCAAGATCATCATCTTGAACCAGTCCATCGCGAGCAAAGTTTAAAATGATAACGCCATCTTTCATTTGATCAAAGGCTTCTTTATTCAAGATATGCTTCGTATCTGGTAGTAGAGGTATATTTAAACTGATAAAATCACACTGTGGAAACAACTCCTCTTTTGTATCAGCTAAAACCATGTTTTCAGGAATATCTAGACGATCAATGATCGCTAGATTACGTTCCAAACCAACTACTTTCATACCTAAAGCAACACATGTCTTAGCCAAGTTCATACCGATAGCACCTAAACCAAAAATACCGATTGTTTTACCCTTGATTTCAGTACCACCAAACTGTGATTTAATCTTTTCAATCGATTTAGCGACCTCTGAATCATGTTTGTTATCTTGAACCCAGTTCACGCCGCCAATAATGTCTCTTGAAGCAAGTAACATACCTGCTATAATGATCTCTTTAACAGCGTTTGCGTTAGCTCCAGGTGTGTTAAATACAACGACACCTTCTTTAGCATAACGATCAAGTGGAATGTTATTGACACCTGCTCCAGCTCTTGCTACAACCTTAACGGATACAGGTAGGTTGAGCTCATGCATGACTGCACTGCGGACTAAAATGGCAGATGCATCATCTATTTTTTCAGATAGTTCATAGCCTTTGGGTAGTGTTTTTAAACCCACTGGTGATATTTTATTTAAACAATGTACGTAGCGCATAGAATCACCCATTGTTCTTCTCGAACTCACACATAAATTCGACGAGTGCTCTTACACCTTCGATTGGCATTGCGTTATAAATTGATGCGCGCATACCACCGACGGTGCGATAACCTTTAAGGTTATCAAAACCGCGTGCTTTCGCTTGTTTAATAAATTCATCATCGAGTTCTGGCGAAGTTGATTTGAATGTTACGTTCATAAGAGAACGTGAATTTTTGTCAACCGTACCAAAAAACATCTTGCTTGAATCTAGGTAATCATAAAGAAGATTTGCTTTTTTAATGTTGCGTTCATGCATCACTTCAAGTCCACCCATTTTCTTTAACCATTTGAAGACTTTACCACAGAGGTAGATTCCATAAGTAGGTGGTGTATTATACATGGATTTATGTTTTTCTTGGATATCGTAGCGAAGCATAATTGGTGTTTTAGGATCGATATCACTTCTGATTAAATCTTCACGAATAATCACGATAACAGTACCGGCTGGACCGACATTCTTTTGAGCACCGGCAAAAATGACACCAAATTTCGTGACATCAAGGGGTTCTGATAGAAAACATGAAGATGCATCAGAGACAAGTATTTTACCTTTGGTATTGGGTAATTCCTTGTATTTGGTACCATAAATCGTATTGTTGTCACACATATGGACGTAATCAGCATCTTCAGAAATCTTAAGATCTGAAACATCTGGGATATAGGAAAACATTTTGTCTTCTGAACTTGCAACAATATTTACTTCACCAAACTTTTGTGCTTCTTCAGCTGCTTTTTGTGCCCATTGACCAGTGATGATAAAATCTGCTTTACCTTGCTTCATCAAGTTGATAGGTACCATGGAAAACTGAAGTGTTGCTCCACCTTGGAGAAATAATACTTTGTAGTTATCTGGTATGTTGAGCAATTCTCTTAAATCTTTTTCTGCTTCATCGATGATGGATTGATAAATCTTTGAGCGGTGACTCATCTCCATGACAGACATTCCACTGTTTTGATAGTCCAGCATTTCTTCTGCAGCTTCCTTGAGGACTTCTTCAGGAAGTATCGCTGGTCCAGCTGAGAAATTGTAAATTCTTTTCATCTCTAATCTCCTTCTTTTATCTTATTCTTCTAGATTCTAAATAATAACGTTTTGCTGTGGCAGATCCCATAGAAAATGACTTTCTAGGGAGAACTTTACCTTCTTGAACAAAGGGGAACAAATCCTTTTTCTCAAGGGTAGGCATGCGTATACCAATCGCTTGAGGATTGTTATTGCAAATGCGTATGAGTTCTTCTTCACCATGGATATAATCTATTTTTGCTTCTTTGTGTGTTTTTAGGTACTGATCGATAAAACCTTGTATCTGTTCATAGGCTTCTGCTGTACTCTTGGGAATATAGAATGGTTCTTTGCCTATTTCCTTGGTATAGATCCATGATTCAATATCTTTATCAACTGCATGAAATAGATCAACCATAAAGCTTTCATCGACATTAAATAACACGCGATGGATACCTTCAAATGCAAGTCCTGGATCGTAGATATTCACAATCTCGACCATGGCAAACCGTGCTGGATGTTCGATGCGTTCGAGAGGTGATAAATCTTTCTTGACGTTTTCCCAGTGAGCTTTTGCAGTTGCTAAACTATGATTACCATCACCTACAACAAAGAGCAATGGATCATTTTCATCTTCAATCAGAGAATAAAAATCTTCAATGATGGGTTCGATATCAAAGATTTGATAACCACGGATGTGTCCACCCATCATATTGAGAACGAAATCGTATCGTTTTTTTAAAGTCTTTCGACTATTATATAGATTTTCAATGATTCGTTTTTTATCGTCATTAACGAGCAACATGATATGTGAGAGTTCAAGAGGTGCATGCGCTCTGATTTTTACGCGTGGTGGTATACGTTCAACAATCGTTTTTTCTGTTGCTCGAATCAGTGGTCTTGAACCTTCTTGATAATCATAAGCTTCTAGATCAATGGCTACCATTAATCCAAATCTTCTCACATTGAGGTTCGTTATACGTTCAATCAGCATGAACGAAGTCCCGATGGATTGAAGTGTTCCATCTTTTAGATATTCTTTCATCTGCTGATGAATCGTTTGTATGTTCTGTTCCTTGGTTGTTTCAAGATAGGCTTCAGGAAGTATCATGTTATAAGTTGATGGTTCTTCACCAACATATTCGCTCAATTCATTCCAATATTCAAGCGAGCTTGTAAACTGGTCACAAGCGACAACAGCCCACTTAGAATAGTCTATACCCTTGTGTGGCAATAAGAAATCAGGTGCAATAATCGGTTGATGTTTAAACTTAAGCGTCATAAAAAATCTCCTATTTTATGTTTAGAGAATCAAATAAGTGATTGACATGAAATGCGGTTGAATGCATCGGCATGTACCATCCTCGAATGCATGATGACAAAGAAAAAATGATATCTTGCATCACATCGAATTTTCCAATTTCATTGTAACATGTAAGCGCTTTTATATCAAGGACAATCAATGAAAAAAAGATGTTTTACACAATAAACCATATTCAATTGTTATATTTCTAGTTTTTCATATAAAAAGGCAAGTTTTACTTGCCTTAGATATCTGAATTAGATGAAGATTGTTCATGGATTTGATATGTTTTAGCACGCTTCTCCATTGCCATCACAACAAAGAGTAAAACGACGCCTACTAAAAAGATAATCGCATTGAAATCAAAGAGCATCAAAGGGGATAGATCATAGAGAAAACCACCGAGTAGTGGGCCTAAAACCATACCGAGTGAAACAAAAGATTGTCTGAGTCCCATAATGCTTCCATATTGTCCCTGCTTCGCTTCTTTTGCAATATAACTTTGTTCAAGAGGTACATAGAGTGTCTTAAATATCACATAGACCATATAGATCGTATACATCATGGTTAAAAAGTAAAAGGATCTAAAAACATAAAATACGATGGCTGAACTTAGGATATGCATAACCGCTATGAATAAAACCTGTTTTTTGAAGCGAGTTGCAATCCGTACTAAGAAAAGACTGACAAAAAGTGATACCAATCCCGTTACCATGACAAAGGTTCCAAGATCCTGAGCGGTGTAACCCAAATCAATGAAATAGACATCAATATACTTCGATAAATTGGTGCTTGCCATGTTCATCAGAGTGACTGAAATAAGAAAGATTAGTAAACGTTTATCAATTTTTGAGATTGCTTTTAATCCTTCTATCATAGATACTTTTTGATGCATCCTAACGGTGACTTCGACTCCCCTTAATGTCATCATGATAAAGAAGGTGTAGATCAAGTTTAACATAGCTTGTATAAGAAACATGCGTGATAAATCAGATGTGCCAAAGATGTCTATCATCAACGGATTTGTTGCAAGAAAACCACCAAGATAATAACCTAATGAAGCCCCTAGTGTTGATGATGCTGCTAAATATGCCAAAAGTTTTGCACGACTGGTTACTTCAGTTTCTTCAACGATAATTGCAGTAAAAATAGTGAGTGCACTGATCACACCGAAACCTGCAAAAAGACGAAAGAAAACCATCCAATACTGATCGTGAACATACCCAAAACCGAGCTGTCCTATCGTATACATACTTAATCCTAAAGCAATCCATAATTTTCTATGACCACGATCAGATAATACTCCCCAGATCGGTGCTCCAAGCATTAATCCAAAGGACATAGCAGCAAAAAAAAGACCAAACATGTAATCTGGTATGCCAAGTGTGTTGACAAATGATGGTGTAATCGGATGTCCGATATTATGAATAATCCCCTGAATAAATAAATAGATGACAATGAGTACACTCTTTTTGTTCATATATCCTCCACGACTAATCCTATTATACGTGAATGGGGTGATAAAAATAAAGAAGGCGTCTATTTTTTGCATATGATTTGATTTCTAATCAAATAAAGTTAAAAATAGAAGTGAAAGGATGTGTCGTGATGAAAAAGACAGAATATGATGTTTTGGGCATGCATTGTGTCAGTTGTTCAACTGCGATATCCAAAATACTATCGAAGACCAAAGGTGTTAAAGATGTGGATGTGATTTTATCAGAAAGCAAAATCCATATCACATATGACGAAACTGAAGTGAATGATCAAAAGATTGTTGAACAAGTTGGTAGATTAGGTTACAAAGCGGTCGAACATAAAATTGAGGGATGATAACTCATCCCTTTTTTTCATGTTATAATGATGTTGGTGATTCTATGCGTATCTTTGTTGGTATACCCATTTCTGACGCTTCAAAGAATTGGGTTGTTCAAGGACAAAAACAACTTATCCCATGGATGACAAAGGGAAGATTAACAGATCCCGATCTTTTTCATATTACATTGCTCTTTATTGGTGAGATGACAACTGATCAAGTCGAAGCCTGGGATCGTAAACTTAATCAACTATTTGCTGATGAGAGATCATTTGAAGTGTCTTTTTTGAATTTTGGTCTCTTCAAAAAAAGGGAAGATGTACTCTGGATAGGTGTTCATCAAGGTAGTGAGCGGTTATATGAACTTCATAAGAAGGTTCTTGAAAGCTATTCTACACTTAATCTTCAAGTAATTAATCCTTCTTTTCATCCGCATCTTACTATTGCAAGAAACGTTAAGCTAGGTCAACAGTTTGATATCAACTCGTTGTCACTTTCTGAAAAAAAACTTAACATAAATTGTATCCATATCTACTTGAGTCATCAAGTGGACGGAAAGTTAACCTATACTCCTCTTTATACCTATCGCCTGCAATAAGGCTTTTTTTATAAAAAAAGGATGCAAGCATCCTTATTCTGGTAAAAGTGTCGCCAATTGATCGAGATCAATATCTTTCGTGTAATCAATACTATCATATTCAAAGCCATGGATTTGATGAAACTCCTTAATAAACATCTTTGTGCCTTTTAGTTCAAAGAGCTCTTGATCAGATAAGGTTTGCATCATATGGATGGTCTCTTTTTGGATAGATTCGATCATTTCTTGGTGATCAAGACGTATTCTATTTTCATTATCAATGATTCGTTTGTCTCCATAAATCATATCTTGAAAGAGTCGATATTTGTGCGATAAGGTGGATTCATGGATACCATGTCTTGTCATCACATCAAAAAGACATGAGACGTAAACAGGCATTTGAGGTATAAAGACACTAGCCTTAGTGACAACTGCTTTAGATGAGGAAATCAGTGCTTCTCCTTGATATTTTTTATGAAGCTCTTCATTCATGATGCGTGCTTGCATTTCAAGATCTTCTTTAGCTTTACCGAGTGTTCCACCTCGATAGATCTTATCGGTCGTTGGTCCTCCAATATAGGTGTAAGAAATCGTCTTAAATCCAGGATTAACAAGATCGGCTTCTACGAGTGTATCGATCCAATCTTTCCATGCACTTCCACCCATGACATAGACGGTATCATCAATCTCTTGTTCTGTGGCTGTACCAATAATGAGTTCTTTAACCGTTAAATCAGCAAGATCAATGGTTTTACCCACAGCATCTTCTCCAATTGCCTTAATGCTTGATTTAATCAGTTCATTCTTCTCTTCATTCATTCTGGCTCCAGCAGCGAGTGAATAGATGACAAGATCAAGTTTTCCAAAGCGCTCTTTAATGTATGTGGTGACCTCTTTTTTCATGGCTTTACCAAAGGCGTCACCGATAAAATCCTTATGTATATGTTGTGTCTCTTTAGCAAACTGTTGAAAGAATACATTATTCCACCAACCTGCTGTACCTGTGCGTTTGCCCTTAGGTGGTGTTTCAAAAGAGATATTAATCGTATCACTTGATGCACCATAAGCTAGTGCAATCCTCGATGCTAGACCATAACCTGATGAACCACCGATAATTAATACCTTTTTGGGGCCATCAAATGGCTTTTTTGTTTTTGCTTCTAAAATACTATCATAGACAAACTGTTTGCATCCTAGCGGATGAGCATTTAAGAAAATATTGGATCGAATAGATGGTTCTATGATCATAAATAGTGACCTCATTTACTGTGATTTCTAAGCGAAATGTTGCTTCTTTCATCATATCATATGTTGTTTGGATATTCAAAGTATTTAAACAAAAAAAGAGAGGATAACTCTCTTTATTAAACAGTTTTACTTCTTTAAATGATATTGATAGGATTGATGAACTCTATAAGCGAGATCAAGCAATGTATGGGTTTCGTTATAGAGGTGTAAATCAATTTTTAGGAAGGCTTCTTTTCTAAATACGATGCGATCATTTTCAAGTCTCTTTCTTATCAGTTCCATATCATCTTTTCGCTCCATCATCCGACGTTTTCTTATCTCTTCGGAGGTTTCAACATAGACGATATAGACAAGATCCCCTGCTTTTTGAATCAATGTATTAGCTCCATGAGGATCCACGATGACAACGCCGTCTGGATTGACATCCCGCTTTTGAATACCATAAAAATGACCGTTATACTCTGTAATTTCATAAAATGCATCACTTTCTGTAAGTGATCTAAATTGATCGGTTGATAAAAAATGGTAGTCTACATCATGCTTCTCATTGATTCGTGGTTTTCTGGTTGTTGTCGTGATACATTTTTTATAACCAAAACTTTGATAGAGTTGTTTAGCAAGTTCGGTTTTTCCACTTGCACTTGCTCCGACTAAAACAATCATGTTGTCACATCCTTAGTAGAAATTATATCACATAATCCAGTCTTTGTGGCAGTCATCGATGTCACTTTATACAAGAAAAAAAGACATTGTATGTCTTTTATTAGGCTGACTTAGCAATTTTATTACGTACAATTTTCTTACCGTTCATTTGGGCTCTTTTGAGTTGGTTCTTCTTTAAGTGCTTCCCACGATAATTTCTACCCATGACTTGCATATGATTCATCTCCTTTATCACAGACAGTATTATAGCACAAGTAAACGAAAAAGATATCACTTCTCATGACGATTTTTAGGAAAATATTGAAGATGAAATATAAAGTTTCAGCCAACTTGAAAATGCTTGGTCATTCATCTGTATTTTTACGTTTGATATCAAAAAAAGTGTCTCTGTCATTGGGGTATCCATTGATATTATCTTGTAGTTGAACGGAGATGATTTCAAGCTGTTCATGATTTTCTTTGGGGTCAAATTCAAAGATAATAGTGTATTCATCAGTGACACTAAATAATCCAGGGATATAGAGATAGAAACGGTAAGCATTTTTACGACCTGGGTTCGCTTGTCCGATAAACTTTGCATCATAATGATGGGCTTCTTCATGATCAAAAGCAACAATAAAATCGACTTCATAGAGTTCAATGGGTACTTTAGAAAAATCAGCGAACAAATTTAAGTCATATTCGTCTAGAAGTTCAGTCGTTTGATATGTTTTTGCAAAAGTTACCTCAAAAGTAGTTATTTTGTAGCCTAAATAATCGAGCTCATTGTCATCTTGATATGAAAATGTAGCATCATCGAGTGGTATGGTGAATCGTTGATCTAAACGCTTATAACATGATGATAGAGTAAGCATCATGGCTATGAGTAATATCCATATAGTAAAATGTTTCATAACTTATGACCTCCCATGAGTATTGATAAACTCTTTCTAGTCGTTTGAATTGAGCTCTTCATCAATGAGATGGTTAGCTATTTTAAAAGCAGCTAATCTCCGTTTAGCTAAAGTGATTTGAGACTTATATCTTGATGGATTAGGCTTATTTTCAAATGTCTTTATGACACCTTCAGTTTTGGAAATGACTGAAAATATCTGTCTTTTTGCTTCGTATAGTTCTTCTTTTGTGTAGATCATCTTTATCTCCTATTTTTTACTATTCAATTTCATCAAATGGACCTGTTATGAGGACATGAAAGGTTGATGTTTGATCATTCTCACTTGTTTTTTACGGTGAAACCATGAAATACGTGTCTTGATTGATATAAAGTGAAATTTCTCATATAGTTTTTGTGCAGGTTTGTTATCTATTGAAACATCTAATTCGATGGTTGTGATACCTTCTTTATCCGCTCTGTGGAATGCATCGTCTAGAAGTGAACTCCCAATACCTTGACCTCGATGAGATGGATGAACACAAAGACATTGAATATATCTTCCCTCTTTAGAGCTTCGAAATGTGAGTGGTGCAAGTATGATAGTTTTAATAGCGAGCCAAAGCAAACCAAAAAAGCCAAAGGCTTTAAAAAAAGCTTTAAAATCATGATTTCGCGTATGAGTATCATGTTCCAAGAGGACACCAACAATCTCTTTATCAACAGCTACATGAATGTGTTGATATGAAAAACTATTGTTATCTTGAACCAATAATTTGGACAGCCTTTTAACACCCATCTCCTGTTTTCCAAAGAGAAAGGGAAAGATGAAATCATCTGTTCGATAAAGTATTTGAGCAACTTGCATCACAGGGTGAGTGCGTGTCATTCTTTCAATCATAGTGAAACCTCTTATTTTTGAGTCTACATATTAAGTATATATGTCCACTAGTACCACATATATTTTAATACTAACGTTACTTTATTCAAAATGCAACTAGACATTTTTGATAAATGACTTTTAAATACTTATAAAATGAGGATGAAGATTTCATCCACTTCTTAGATATATCAATCAACAGATTGATAAAATGTTGTTGCATAAGCGTTTGTTGTATCTTTCATCAAATACCTCCTGCATATACTTAAATGATTACAAAGTACAGTTTTTGGTATCAGTTAGGATATTTTAATTTAATCATAAAATTCTATTTACTTAAGTTTTTTTAAGTGTTATCATTAAGTAATTGCATAATTAGAGAGAGGTTATTCATATGTATAAAAAACAATTTTTTTATGTTGTGTCTTTCTTTATGATGATTTTTGTACTCACAGGTTGTAGTCTAATTAACTCAAGTAATAACAATATCCCTAAGGAAAACTTAGAGCTAACGCTCAAAGTGAATGGCGAATTGTATGAAAAAATGAGTGACTTGGTTGAAGATACCGTTGTGAGTTTACCGATTGTGAGTGAAGACAATCAAGTTTTTATCGGATGGAGTGATGGGAAATCCACCCATCAATTAAACTATACCATCCAAAAATCGATTCAATTAGAGGCTGTATTTGAAGATATAGATGATCATTTCACCTATTCTGTTATTGAAAAGGAAGTATCACATGCAACTTTGATCGATGATACCATTAAAATTGATAAGTACATTGGAAATGATACATATTTAGTTGTCCCTCAAAAAATCGAGGGTAAATATGTTTCGCATATTGCATCTGAGGCGTTCACAGATTCTACAGTTGTGGATATACATATCTCTGCTGATGTAAAACTCGAATATAGAGCGTTTTATAACGCCACTGCGTTGGAATCTTTAAGATATTATGGTGAACTAGAATTGCCTTATGAAGATACTTTTAATCACCTTGAACTTGCCGATGTATTATCACTTTATCCAACCACATGTAGTCAAGATACGCATGATCTTGAAGTCGGTACTTATCCATTTGGTGAATCCTGTCCAATCCTTGAGATTTCACATATTGAATCATTAAACATTTTTGGGCAATCTTATACCAATTATTCTGTTGTTTTAGATCCAATGATACCAAAAGATTTTAAGGTGTCTTGGGCTGCTAACATAGTTGAAGGAGCAATCAATCTTCACACGATTGAAATCCCAAAAGCAGATACAATGTTCCTTTCGGATGCATTGCTAAAGGCACCAGATATTACTACTCTTATCATAGATGAAGCTCATCCTTATCTAAAACTTGTTGATGGTGTATTGTTCTCACACGATCTATCAAAAATCATTTATTATCCAAGTGGTAAAAAAGATACAACCTACAGTATTCCTGAAGGTGTTACTAATATCTTGGGCTTAATCGAAAACATATACATCGAAAGTTTAAATCTCAATGATTTTACTGGTAACTTCATCATTCGTGGCATGGTGGGTTTAAAAGAAATAATCGTCAGTGAAACCAACCCAATCTATCAAAGTATTGATGGGGTTTTATATGAGGGTAATACACTAGTTAGTTATCCTGCAAATAAAGCTGGGACAGCGTTTGTTGTACCCAATGAGATTAAAACAATTGGTGATTATGCGTTTTATAACAATCAACATTTAGAAACCATTGATTTAAATCAGGTATCTATGATAGGTCAAAGTGCATTTGGAACATCAAAATCGTTATCGGCACTTCACCTACCCAGCACTGTCACATACTTAGGATTATATGTAATCGCTGATTCATCGATTACCTCACTCATTGTTCACCGTAGTGATGTTTCAGATGGTAGTATCACACCACTCCTTTCATCTGCTGGTTTTAATGAAAACACTTTAACAATATACGTTCCAGATGATTCATTAGAAGCTTATATATCAGCTGATTATTGGAAGGTTTGTGCATCATTTATCCATCCTATATCAGAATACGAAGAATAAAAAAAAGTTTCTGTAAATAAAAGTAAATGTTTAAAACGGACATCAAATAAAAAAGAGTAGAGTTATGTGTTTGCATAACTCTATTTTTGTAATGTTGATTTTAAGCAGGATTTGTTGATAATATCGACAACAAAATAAACTATAGAAATAAGATAAACCATCTTTCTATTCGTGTGAATATACCAAATCCTAATCCTGAAATATTCTTCTTGTAATACTTGATTGTGGAGTGCATATCATCACAAATGTTACGAGCTTAAATTCACAAACAAAATCATAAAACGTGTCATGAATACACTTACCATATTTATCTTACTAAATTAAATTTATGGTTCGAAAACTTTGAATCTATTGGTGCCTATAGCAAACTGAATGTTCACTGATTCCGGTGGTTTATAGTTTTTGTGATCATTCTAATATTAGGAATCATTTCAGATTTTCAAATGGTAACAAGATACTGTGATTAATACTTCAAAATCAAGTTTCTTATATAGTTTCAGCGCTTGTTCATTTTCACTATTGAGCGATAACAAACAGTCATATAGACCTGCATTTTGGCCAATTTCTATGCCTGCATTTAGCAATTCCAAACCTAAACCTCTACCTTGATATTCAGGTATGATGGCAATCGGGGCAACAAAACTAATGAGTCGACCTTCTTCATCTAAAAGCATTCTAATCACACCAACGTGTACTTGATGATGCCACAAAATCCTCATGCCGTCTTTTAAAACAGATTTATCTTGATATTGATCTTTCACTTGATCAGGTGTTAGGGGTACTTCTGATCCTTTCAAATGACGAAAAGCGCGATTTCTAACCTCTGCATATGCTTCTTCATCTTGATTAAACCTAAAAGGTTTAAGTTCAAATCCTTTAGGAAATTTTGCATATACTTGACTTTTGTTTTTTTCTTCCATGACATAGGCGTTTCGATAATAAGTAAATCCTAGAGATTTGTAAATCTGTATCACAGGACCTAAATAATCTGGTATAAATAACTCTAATTTTTCAATTTCGTTGCTGAGATCTCCAATTGATTTTAGTAGTGTCTCATAGTGGTATTGAATGGGTTCAATACAGTGGAATATTCTAACCCTTGCTTTATTTGCTTTTAAATAATATGGTGATAACATAAGTGACAAACATCCAATGATTTCACCTCTTTTTATCGATATCATCGTATGATTGTTCTGATCTATCCGAAAATTCTCAATATCTTCAAGCGATAAAAAAGTTTCATCATGAGCTAATCTGTAGGTGCTCATATAATTTTTAAATTGACTCAAGTATTCATTATTTAACAATAATGTTTCCATTGAATTTCACCTATTTTTCTTCTAATTTCGCGACGGATGAATATTTTTTAAAAACCTTTTAAATATTAGGATCTATGACAAACTCATTATTTATGAAGCATTATACATTACAGAAAAAATCCAGACAATTGAAGAGAAAATTCTTTATATCTTATAAATGCATGCTATTAAAGATATTCGATTTTCTACAGTGTTGATTTATTCTAGAGATAACTATTTTTAATGAAAAAAACTAGTCGAATTATCATCTCAACTATGATTTCATTAAGGCTAAATACATGGTTATATAATAATCACTTATTGAATCAAACCAATGCTTGTTATATGGCGGAGGAAAGGGGATTTGAACCCCTGCGCCTTTGACAGCCTACGAGCTTTCCAAGCCCGCCTCTTCAGCCACTTGAGTATTCCTCCATTATGGTGCACCCGACATGAATCGAACATGCGACCT
>JAVEVJ010000103.1:0-2553 GCA_034005105.1 Acholeplasmataceae bacterium
ACCAGTTCAAAGAGTTGATAGAGAGGTTTCATGGTTTCATCAAGTTTACCTTTTTTATTGCGTACTAACCATAATTGTTTGAAATCCTCAAGCAGTTTAGGATATTCTTTTTTTAACCACTTTTTATAGATATTAAACTCAGTATTCCCAATGTCATGAGCCTGCATGCGAATTAAAAAGAGAAATGCTTTTAGCATGTTCAAGGATACAATCATTTCTGATTTAATGAGTTCTCCTGCTTGTTGACGAAAGCGCATCTTTGATATCCTTTGATCCCATAGATCGATCTGATCTTTAATCCATTGGTAGTTTTCTTTTTTACCATAGATATGATCTCTAAATTGATAGAAAAAGGATCCTTCTAAATCTTTTGGGTTGAGATGCTCTGCAGCATAGACGACATGCATGATCAACGTTGAGTTATAACTATAGAAGGGTTCAACCGTTTGATAATTCCCCATATCAAGTAATAATTGACCCGCTGTTTGTGTGCTATCTTTTATGATATAGGAATCAATATAAGTTCTAACTTTCTGACGATTGCTTAAATCACCTCTCCAAGATTCGAGTGCACCATAGACCATTCCTGGTAAGCTCGTGGGAAACATCTGAAGATGTCCATTGTCTCCCCAATCGGTGAGTAACATACCTAATCCTTGATTTAATTTGGTGTGAAGACATGCTTGTCTGATATTTTCAAACATGGTGGTTGTTCTTCCAGTAATCGAATTCCATGATGATGTTCCAGGTGCTGCCATGAAGGATACACCTAGTCTTTTTAAACGACTGAGTGTCTCATGAAAGGGATAATCCAAATCATAACCCCAATCGACAAATATGATATCTTTAGGTAGTCTTTCAATCGTTTCTGGATAATGATTGAGTACATCACCCCAAACAAGTGGTGTTTTTTTATGTTTCTGCAAGAACTTAGAGAGTTGACTCAGATACGATAAATAGATTTCTCCTACACCAATACGTTTAGCTTCTTCTTTTGTTTTTCCATGACCAAGTTCATAGGGTTCATCTAAATTCATATGGAAATAATTGGATTTTGAACACTTTATTTGATCTTCATAGAGTGATTGAACAAGTTTAATACTGCGATCATCTAGGGGATTAACTGTGGATGGAGGACGATGAGCACCCCACATGTACATACCTTCAGGTACGATAGCTAACTCAGGATAATGTGTCAACCACTCTGTCATATGTCCAAGACCGTTGTGACAGGGAACAAGATCAATCATCCGTGCTTTGGCATAGCGCTCTAGACGCTTAAATTCATCAGGTGTGAGTGGGGTCATACCTTTTGTATACAGTTTTTCATGTGATGGATAGAGAAAACTTAAACCTTCGATATAGAGTTCAAAGTGATTGTATTTGAGGTTGGCAAGTAAATCAATGATATACTTCAGTGTATCAAACTGAGGTATTTTGTTTCGTGAGATATCGAGCATATATCCTCTAGTGAGGAGTTCAGGTTCATCTTCGATGTCTAAGAAGGGAAGGACCAGTTGTGTCTGTTGACACATTTGATGGAGGGTCTTCATGGCATAAAAAATACCTTTCTCAGATGCATAGGTAACTAAGATACCCTGTTGACTCACTGATATGCGGTAGCCTTCTATATGCAGTGTTCGATCAAGTTCAAAAGTTAGATTGGCTTTTTCAATTTGCTTAACTTCAACAAATGGTGATCCAAATGCTGCTTTTGCTTTTTTGGTTATCGGTTGATGAACATAACGTATACCTGTTCTAAAATCGATCTTGCCATCATAAATCTTGAGTGATTTAACCTGTGGGTACAATAACATTATTCAATCTCCTTTTGTGTATTCATTAGATGATTATCTTATAAAATTGTGACAAACAAATCAAGTAAATCTTTTACTTTATTCGTATTTTGAGTATCTCTTCACTACCATCTTTGATGTTGATGTCCTCAAATCCATAGGACATATAGAAGGCGTAAGGCATATCACCTTCAACTTCACATGATGTGTATAAATACTTCTGCTTATCCTCTTTGGCTTTCGCATAAATGAGGTCAAGTACTTTTTTACCGATACCTTTGTTTTGATATTCTTTGGCAATCATAAAACGCCATAGGTAATAGGAAGGTTGATCCTCCTTGGGTATATCATCATCGTGCAATGCTAACATCACAAAACCTACGGGTGTTTGGTTATCATAAATGGCTCTTGGCCACGCTCTTTTTGAAGCGTAAGCTTGTGCGAGAGAAACAGCATTTGGTGCAACACATGATTTTTGATAGTCATCAAGCGTTGTCCATAATTTGATAATATCTAAAACATTGTCTTCATTAATTATTTTTAATTCGATCACGTTATCATCTCCCTCATTATCTTAACACAGTGTATAACACAAATAAATATGCTATGATATACTTAATTGGGAACAGGAGGAAAATATGAAACTCATATATCAAGAAAAATTTACAAAAGATGGTCCTATTGATACTCAAATATGGTCCTATGAAGTGGGCACTAAATGGGCAAATAACGAATCACAATGTTATGTTGATGATGG
>JAVEVJ010000005.1:0-50685 GCA_034005105.1 Acholeplasmataceae bacterium
AACAGTCAAGGCTGTATGTATGAAAGACAAATCCACAGTGCATTATTAGTATATTAAATTAGAACGAAAGGAGTAAAGATTTAGTTGTCTTAAGAACTAACTTAATACAATTTAAATCTTACATATCGTATGTATAAAGATTTATTGATCAGATTAAGAGAAGAAACAAAAATGGGAATCTTAGCCTGCAAAGAAGCGTTAGAAAAGGCAAATGGTAACTATGAACACGCTAAAGAAATCCTAAAAGAAGGCGTAAATGTAACTGAATCAAAGCGTGTTCCATCCAAAGGATCAACCTTTATAACCATCCATGAAAACGAAGCGATTCTCTTCGAAGTCAATGGTGAAACAGATTTTTTAGCAAAACAAGAACTTTTCATGAAATTACTTGTTGATCTAGGAAATACACTCATCCATACACAGGCTCGATCGGTTGCTCAAGCTCTCAAGGAAACAATCGATTCAGTCGATGTTGCTACCTATATCAAACACGTTGGTGCTCAGCTTAAAGAAAACATCTTTTTAAGACGTTTTTATCGCGTTAATAAGGAGAATGATCAATCCTTTGGTACCTACTTTCATCCGGGAGGAAGAGTGAGTGTACTCGTTATTTTTGACAAAAAGACAGATACTTTGGGTAGAGAGATAGCGATGCACATCGCATCCCATGAACCCAAATATGTATCCTATAGTTCACTCGATCAAGAGTCTATAAATTATGAACAGATGTTATATACACAGTATGTAAGTCATCAAAAGAATACTTTTCTATCTTTTGTTAAAAATCAATGTCTATACGATCAACCTTATCTTAAACAACCTGAAAAGTCTGTCTTTGAAATACTAGATGGCATCAACGTCATTGACTTTTTCCGATTAGAACTTGGTCAAGGTATTGAAAATAAACTAAACTGCAAACTTGATCTGGCATAATACCTATCACTTATATCTAAAATGCTAGAAAAATAGCCAAAAGCGATGGCTATTTTTATTTAATAGATGGCTATTTCTATTTAATAAATGTTATAATGGACACAAAATATACCGTTTAGGGGGATAACATGATACCATCTTATCAGTTTAAACAAGTTCGTTACATCATGATCGGACTTGCTGTTGGTTTGCTTATTATCGATATTGTTTCTTATATAATACTTAGACCTTATATGCTAGATGAAACACTTTCTATCATCAACATCGGTTTAAATATCGTTTTCTCTTTAGCTCTTATTTTCATTCATCCAAAATATCATCGTTTCATCGGTATTCCATATGCAGCTAAAGTTATCCTATCTATCATCTTGACAGTGACTGTCTATCAGAATTTTCCATTTCATCAACTCAATTTACCGCAGATTCTTTTGTTCATCTATCAACAGGGTTCCAGTGTTATTGCAATGGCTGGTTTTCTCTACATTTTCTTTAAGCCCAAAAGCTATCATATCAGCGACTTCATTATACTTGGATCGATTGCACTCATCAACACACCTTTAATGATTACACAATCTGTGAACAAAATTGTCTTACTCGGTGAAGGTATTGATTCTATTGGAGAAATGATTGCGTTTATGTCACAAAGTATTCTTGGCATCACATTCTTTTGGGGAATGATGTTCTGCTATATTTATGGAGCAAAAGAAATGGACTCTTTTGATAAAACATTGAGTGAAGCGATCGAAATAAAAAACCCCACCTAATGGTTGGGGCTTATAAACATACCTGCATCTAAAATTTTCATCACATTACCTGTGATGTGATCCAAATCTTTATCGGTCAACGTATCTCTGAAGAGAACTTGAAGACCCACAAAGTTTGAGATTCCCATTAATACGTAAGATAACGTTTCTAAATCGATATCATCTCTAACCTCTTTGGTAGAAACTGCAGTGGATAACTGTCTCATATAATCTCGACTAAAGGTTGTATAATATTCTCTAAACAATTCCTTATCAGCAAACATGGATTCCCAGATGATTCGATAAGCTAATGGATCTTTCCAAGCAAATTTGAGAAAGGCTCTAATACCGAGTCTTTCTTTTTCATAACGAGTGGTTGCATCATGTATACCTTCAGATATTGCTTTTCTGATTGAACGACGATATTGCATAAGCAAATAAGAGTAGAGGGCAAACTTATCATCGAAGTAGAGATAGAAAGTCCCAGTTGCTATACCTGACTTTTCGATAATCTCATTAATAGAAGTAGCCTGATACCCATTTTTGGAAAATAATTTCTTTGCTGTTTCAATAATATGATCAAACGTTTTTTGACCATCTTTTCTCTTGGGAAGTCTATAATTCATCTGATTCATCGTATCACCCATATTCAGTGTATATCAAAAGTCATAAAAAGACAATGAAAAAAAATTCATGTTAGTCCAGCGAAGATGAAAAATACCATAATAATATGAATCATTTTAATCGCTTGATAAAAGAAAAATGTTTGAAAATGATTGCATTTTGATCCTCTGTCATATACAATAAAATTATCGCGAACATATATTCATATTTTATGCGATGATTCATCTTAAGTTTGGAGAGAGTCCTGATGAATATCTCATATCTTCTCAAATTTTACTCCTCTATAATCTTGATAAAAAGATAGAAACAATCTGTTTCTAAAGGGTGTCTCTCCCACCCTTTTTTCTTTTTTATTTAATCTAACATGAATTCATATTCACAGTTATTGACAAAGTGTTTTCTATATGATAAAATAGGAGCATAATATGAATAACTATTCACGTTATAAAAAAGCGATTACATGAAATGCAATGACCTAATTAAGCCAACGCGAGGGTTTCATTCTCATGTAATGTATTTTTTTGAAGATCATGAAAACGCTTTTAGGAGGATAAAAAGTGAAAAAAGTCTATGTTGTCGGTGCTAAGAGAAGCGCAATTGGATCGTTTATGGGGACGCTTTCGTCTCTACATCCAGCAGATTTCGGAGCACAAGTTTTAAAAGGTCTCTTGGATGAAACCAAGATCGATGTCAATGACATCAACGAAGTACTGGTTGGTAATATTTTACCTGCAGGTCAAAAACAGGGACTCGCTCGTCAAATATCCATCGGTTCAGGCATACCCTCATCCGTACCCGCTTATGGAGTGAATATGGTCTGCGGATCAGGCATGAAAACGGTGATGAATGGTTATGTCAACATCACTCTTGGATTACACGATCTCGTGATTGCAGGTGGTGTCGAATCGATGAGTACTGCTCCTTTCTTAATTTCAGGACAAGTGAGAAGCGGTATAAAAATGGGAGAACAACCCATGCGAGATCATATGCTCTATGATGCCTTAACCGATGCGTTTGAAGGCTATCACATGGGAATCACTGCTGAAAACATTGTTGAAAAGTATCATCTTACCAGGGAAGAACAAGATGCATTTGCATGGGAATCACAAAAGAAAGCAATGGCAGCTCAAGATCAAGGTAAGTTCAAAGATGAAATCATTCCTGTTGTCATTAAAGGCCGTAAAGGTGATATCATATTCGATCAAGATGAATATATCAACCGCACGACTTCACTTGAAAAGCTATCTACACTTCGCCCAGCATTTAAAAAAGATGGCTCAGTTACAGCTGGTAGTTCATCAGGCATCAACGATGGAGCAAGCTTTATCGTTTTAGCTTCAGAAGACTATGTACAAAAACACAACCTCAAACCACTTGCTGAAGTGATTGGTATAGGACAAGGTGGTGTCGACCCATCCGTCATGGGTTTAGGTCCAACACCAGCGATCAAACAAGCACTCAAACATGCTCAATTAAGCATTCAAGAAATTGATACCTTTGAGCTCAACGAAGCTTTTGCTGCGCAATCACTTGGTGTCGTTAAAGAGCTCACAGAAGCATTCCATATTTCAAAAGAAGAAATCATGAATAAAACCAATCCAAATGGTGGTGCGATTGCACTCGGTCATCCCGTTGGAGCCAGTGGAAATCGTATTATCGTTACCCTACTTCATGAAATGCTAAAGCAACCTAAACTCAATATAGGCTTAGCAAGTCTATGTATCGGTGGCGGTATGGGAACCGCAGTTATCTTAAAGAAAGTGAATTAAGAGGAGAAAACAATGAAAAGATTAGAAAATAGAGTCGCTGTTGTTACAGGTGGAGCTAAGGGATTAGGCCAAGCCATGGCAGAACGTTTTGCTGAAGAAGGAGCAACCGTCATCGCCTGTGATATGGGTGAACTCACCTACACACATGAAAATGTTCATTACTACAAATTAAACGTCACAGATACCGAAGGTGTACAAGCATTCTTTGATGATGTAGTTAAACGTTTCGGTAAAATCGATATATTAGTCAATAACGCAGGAATTACCCGCGATGCAATGACCAGAAAAATGACAGATGAACAGTGGAATATGGTTTTAGATGTCAATCTCAAAGGCGTCTTTAATATGACACGTTTGATCGGTCCACATATGGAAGTGAATGGCTATGGTTCCATTATCAATATTTCATCAGTTGTTGGTGTGTTTGGTAATATCGGTCAAGCAAACTATGCTGCAACAAAAGCTGGTGTCATCGGTTTAACCATGACATGGGCAAAAGAATTTGCGAGAAAAGGTGCAAACGTTCGTGTCAACGCGATCGCTCCAGGATACATCATGACAGATATTCTCAAGACAGTCCCACAAGACTTACTTGATAGCTTTGCGAAATTGACCATGCTCGGTCGTTTAGGTCAACCACATGAGATTGCAAACGCTGCACTCTTCTTAGCATCTGAAGAATCATCTTATGTCACAGGACAAACATTAAACGTTAATGGTGGTATGCGTCTATAAAAACGATTTGTAGAAAGTAGGTATTCCTCATGGATAAAACACATGTAGGTATCGTAGGAACTGGTATCTATCTACCCAAAGGACGCATGAGCGCACGAGAAATTGCGGATGCAACCAAAGGTGTTTGGAGTGAACAAGCAGTTATCGATAAACTAGGTATTCGTGAAAAAGTTGTCGCATCAGATACAAAAGAAGATGGGACACAAGAAATGGGTGCTTTAGCAGCTCTAGATGCCTTAAAAAATACTGGAATAGATCCCAAAGCTATCGATGTGATCTTAAGTGTAACTGAGGAGTGGAAAGAATATCCACTCACCACATCTGCACTTTATATCCAAGATCGTATCGGTGCAACCAATGCATGGGGTATTGATGTTCAAAACCGTTGTTGCACAACCGTCTCAGCCATGAAGATGGCAAAAGACATGTTAATATCAGATGAAGAAATCAATGTCGTCATGGTCGTTGGTGGTTATCGAAACGGTGATTTTGTCGATTATACCGATAAGGATATGTCGATGATGTACAATCTCGGAGCTGGTGGTGGTGCGATCATTTTGAAGAAGAATTATGGCAAGAACGTACTGCTTGGATCACACATCATTGGTGATGGTTCGCTTTCTAGAACCGCAGGTGTTGAAATCGGAGGACTTTGTCAACCGATTACCCTAGCAAATATTGATGAAGCTAAAAAATCACTTCGATTGATGGATCCACTCAAGATGAAACAACGATTAAATGAAGTATCGATGCCCAATTGGTATCGATGCATCGATGAATCCCTTAGAAAATCCAATCTAAAGCGTAGCGATATTGGATATCTCGATATCTTGCATATCAAACGTTCAGGACATGAAGGTATGCTGAGTGAACTCAATTTAAAGCCTGAACAATCGATTTACCTTGAAGATTACGGTCATATTGGACAGATTGACCAGATACTGTCTTTGCATCTTGCCCTTAAGTCGGGTCAGGTCACGGACGGTACGGTCATCTGCATGCTTGCAGCAGGCATCGGTTATGTGTGGGCTGCAAATATTATCAAATGGGGATCCTATCCCAGATAGTAGAATAACGATGCGATCGCGGTTTATACTGCGGTCCTATTCGGTATCCTGTGTGCGTACATGTGTGCGCAAAATAACATAAGAGGTGTAGACATGCCAAAGTACATCACTGCAGAACAAGCAGTACAACTCGTAAAATCAAACGATCACATCGTTGTCGGAATGACAGCAGCTGAACCCCAAAACTTTATGCGTATTTTGCATACGGTTGCAGATAAGGTGAAAAATGTGGTTGTTTCCAACTGTTTACCTATTTTAGAAGCAGAATTTTTCACCAATCCCATCTATAAGGATTCCTTCAAGGTTGCGGGTTGGTTCTATACAGCGACACTTAGAAAATACCATCATAACGGGAACATATCGTTTATACCCAATCACTTACATCTTGCTGGTAAAAAACGTTTTGAACATATGAAACCCAATATCTTCATAACAGCAGGATCTATGCCAGACGAAAACGGTTATGTATCCCTATCGATTCAAAACGTTTATGAACGTGATGCTGTTGATATAGCCGATATTGTTATCGTAGAGATCAATCCGAATTTTCCAAGAACATTTGGTGATAATCAAGTCCATCTAGATGAAATTGATTACTTGATTGAAGCCAATTATCCCGTACCATCCATCGTCAACGCAGAACCCAATGAAAAGGACATGAAAATCGGACAAGAAATCGCTAAACATATACCCGATGGAGCAACCATCCAATTAGGTATTGGTGGTATACCCAATGCAGTAGCAGCTTCCTTAATGGATAAAAAAGATTTGGGCATTCATACAGAGATGTTTACAAACGGTATGATGGACTTAATCAAAGCTGGTGTTGTTACCGGTAAGAAGAAAAACTACATGCCTGGTAAACATGTCTGTGCCTTCGCTTTTGGATCCAAAGAACTCTACGATTATTTAGACAACAATCCTGATGTCTATTTCATGAGAGGTTTACAAGCAAATGACCCTCATATCGTAGGTCTTAATGATAATCAAATATCAATCAATACGACCATCGAAGTCGATTTGACAGGTCAGGTAGCCTCTGAATCGATCGGTCATGTTCAGTTTTCTGGAACAGGTGGACAAGCTGACACAGCGATCGGTGCTCAAAATGCTAAAAATGGTAAATCATTTATCACCCTTTATTCAACCGCGATGGTTAAGAACAAACAGACAGGTGAACGTGAAGAAGTCTCTAAGATCGTTTCAACCCTTAAACCTGGTGCTGCAGTGACACTTTCTAGAAATGATGTCGACTATGTCGTTACTGAATACGGTTGTGTATCCCTCAAGGGTACAACGATTGAAGAACGAGTCAAATTACTCATCTCAATTGCACATCCGAAGTTTAGAGAACAGCTTCTTGAAGAAGCGAAAGCATTGGAGTGGATCTTTTAATGGCAACTTTCGATTATAAGGGACGAAGCATCTATTATGACGTCCAAGGTGAGGGCAAACCTATCCTCATCCTCAATGGCATCATGATGTCAACCAAATCATGGGAACCCTTTGTTTCATCCTTTTCAGATAAAAATATGTTTATCCGTCTTGATTTTATTGACCAAGGACAATCAGATAGATTAACCAATAGTCTCTATATGCAAGAACTGCAAGTTGAAATCATTATGACCCTCTTGCACGAACTCAATTTAGCTAAGGTCAATGTCGTCGGTATTTCATATGGTGGTGAGATTGCTGTGAAACTGGCATATCTTCATCCACATGTCATTGACCGTCTTGTCCTTTTTAACACAACACCTTATACATCACCTTGGTTAGCTGAAATTGGGCATTCATGGATCAATATAGGAAAAACGAGAAATGGACAAAACTATTATCAAGCGACCATTCCGATCATCTACAGTCCAAGTTTCTATGAAAAACGATTGGATTGGATGAAAAAACGTGAAGCTTACTTAATTCCCATTTTCTCAAATCCTGAATTTCTTGATGCCATGGAGAGACTCACCCTTTCTGCTGAGTCCTATGACGCAAGAGAATATTTATCCAAGATCACTGCTCCAACACTGATCGTCTCAGGTGATGAGGATTACTTGACACCTTTAGCTGATCAAAAGAAACTACATCAAGCGATTAAAGGATCTTATCACGTCATTCTTCCTGGTGTTGGTCACGCTTCAATGTATGAAGTACCTATGCTATTTGTAACTATCGTATTAGGTTTTATCAACGCAAAGGATATCACTTATACAGTTTAAAAAATTCTTTGATTAGTATGTGACCATATGATTCAAAGAGGACGTACTCGATCAATCCCACATACTAAAAGAGAGGTATAAAATGTCATTTACAACCGATTTATTAAGTATCATCGCAAGCGCACTTATTAGTTTTAGTTTTCTATCGCTTGCTACCTTCGGTATCGTGCTGATCTTCAAGACAAGTTCTACGACGAACTTTGCTCAGGGGATGCTCGGTATCCTGGGTGCCTATGCAACCAGTTATTTTATCGATAAACAAGGTGTCAATGACCTAACAGGTCTACCCAGTGTCGTCATTTCAAGTCCTTGGCAACTCATTTTACCGATGCTTGCAGGTATTGCTATTTCATTTATTGCTGGACTATTCATCGATGTCTTCATCTTTCGAAATGCTAAATACACCAATGCGGGAACCAAACAGATTATCACCATGGGTCTCGTGATCGTTATCACAGGACTGATTCCTTTAATCTTTGGTTCAACGACACGCGTGAGTTTTGCGTTTACACAAAAGACATGGATGTTAGCTGGCGTTGCACTACCCGTCCATCAACTGATCACGCTAGCAATCTCATTTATATTGATTATCTTCATCTTTATCATGCTCAAGTATACCAAATGGGGACTTGGCGTTCGCTCGGTCGCATCCAATGAACGTGTAGCTGGTTTAATGGGTATCAATACCAACGTAATCAACGCACTTAGCTGGGCAATCGCTGGAGCACTCGGTGCACTATCAGCGATGACCTATACAGCTGCGATTGGAACAATGTCTGTCATGTCGATGATCGACATTCAAGTCAATGCATTCTATGCATCGATCTTAGGAGGTTTTAGTACCTTCTTTGGTCCTTTAGGTGGTGCTTTCTTGTTAACTGCAGGACAAGCAGTATTTCCAAAATTACTCGTATCATTCAATTTAGCTCAATGGAGCAATACAGTATTATATCTTGCCATTATCGTCGCAGTTTTAATTAAACCGGTCGGTCTTTTTGGCAAAAAGATTGTAAAGAAGGTATAGCTCAATGAAAATATGGATGAAAGAACATCTTCAACCGTTTCTAAAAAAACCTCATTTCGGTTTTATCGTCGTTGGTTTAGTTTTAATTACTGTTCGCATGCTCGTTGACGTATTACCACCCGATCTCTATGGAGCTATCGTAACGACGTCATATTATTACATCGCAGGCTTAGGTTTTGCATTATTGCTCGGGTACGGTGGATTAGCTTCCCTTGGTACCGGTGCATTTGTGGGTATTGGTGCATTCACATTGCATTATGTTTATCGCTTTATGACGATGCCCTTACTGATAGCGATATTAGCTGCGATTGTCTTATCGATTATTATCAGTATAGCATTCGGGTTTGTATCACTAAGAATATCGGGTATGTATTTAGCAATTGTTACGATGGGTTTATCTCAAATCGTGATTGAAATCATTAAAAACATTCCAAATTACGCTTCAGGAACAACCGGTGGATTCTTATCGGGTGGACCGAGACGACCGCTCGTCTTTCTCGGTATGGAGCTCTCAGCGAATGCTGCTGTCTTCTTCATGGCTGTCTTCATTGTGCTTGGTATGATCGTTGTTCACAACTTGATCACATCAGCAACCGGGCGAGCACTCCTCTCCATTAAAAACAGTGAGACCGCTGCACAGACCATGGGTATCAATCTACTCAAATATCGCCTATTAGCATTTGTCATCTCAGGTGTCTATGGAACACTCGCTGGTGTCTTATCGATTATGTATGTGCGAAATGCAAGTGTCAATCAAATCGGTTTAACATTTGCATTAAACATCTTAGCAGCCGTAATCATCGGAGGTACCAAATCCATTTGGGGTATCTTGATGGGAACATTTGTTATCTTTGGACTCGACCTTGCGATCTTTCAGCGTTTTCAACTCGGAAATTACTCCGTGATCATCAATGGAATTCTCATCATCTTAGTCGTTATGTTTTATCCAGGCGGTCTCATCCAACTGTTTGGAGATATTAAAAAGTTCATCAAGAAGATGAAAGCAAAATGGAGAGAACGTAAGTATGGCACAGAATAAAATAATCTCCATGATCGATATGATCAGACACGCCTATCGCGTGAATAAGCACCGCAGGTTAACGTTGCTCATCAACTACCTAAGCGGTCTAGAAGTTGAATATATACGTCAGGATGAAACGTATTTAGACACACGCTTTAAACAACTTGAAGCCTATTATCAAGAAGAGGTAGAGGTTGCTACGAAAAGATTAGGTGGTTACACCAAGGATCTCGAGAAAAAAGAGAAAGCAATCGCTAGCTATGATAAGAAAGCTTATTGGCAAAGAAGAGCATATCAAACCAAACTATCTCGAACATCACATGGTATGATACCTCAAGAATTGCTAAACACCTATGATCAAAAGCAAGCACAAAAGCGTCATGAGTATTTGGCATCCCTGGATGCTAAATATCCTAATGTCTTACTCGATAGCAACGAAAAAGCATTATACACCAAACATATTGAAGAAAGAAAGAACGTACTTGTTCATCGTCAAGAACGTGCTCAAACGATCTATCATCAAAAACATATCCGTTGGATAAAATCGATTGATAAAAACAAAATACGCATTCTGAAATTAACTGAAGCAAATGAGAAACTCTCCACATACATCGAAGACTTCCATAATGAAGAGGTTAAACGAGATGAACGACTTATCTTCAATCTCAGGGCTGCACTGAAAGAACTTGAAGACCATTCTGGTTCACAGAAAAGACATCATAAAAAACATCAGAAGCTAAAAGATCAAATCGACTTGATTGAAACAACCAAACAAGTGATTGAACAACCATCGATTCATCTATCTGTTTCAAAACTCAAAATGTTCTTTGGTGGTGTCAAAGCTGTCAATGATTTAAGCTTCCAAGTTAAAAAAGGTGAAATCTTTGGTTTGATCGGTCCCAATGGTGCTGGTAAAACAACCGTATTCAACTGTTTAACGCAGTTTTATAAAGCGACTGCGGGTAGCATGGTCTTTCGCAATAAAGAAGGTAATGTCGTCAATCTCTACCAGAGAAAAACACATGACATGATCCACGAAGGTATCGCACGATCTTTCCAAAATGTTGAACTCATTTGGGAATTAACCGTCCTTGATAATCTATTGGTTGCTGCACATTCACTGCTTGTTACCAACTACTTTGAACACATGATTCATTCCAGACGGATGATGCGTGAAGAAAAAGTACTTCGTACCAAAGGTATGAGTATTCTAAAAAATCTGGGTATTGAAGAATATGCATATCGATCACCTTATGGATTACCCTATGGTATTTTGAAAAAAGTTGAACTTGCTCGTACCCTGATGACAGATCCTTCACTCATTATTCTTGATGAACCTGCAGCTGGACTAAATGATGCTGAAACTCAAGAACTCGCACGTATCATTCAAAAGATCAACCATGAATATGGCATAACCATTTTCCTTGTTGAACACGATATGGGTTTGGTGATGAGTATCTGTGATACCGTCTGTGCTATTTCGTTTGGCAAAATGATCGGTATCGGTACACCTTATGAGATTCAACAAAACCCAGACGTACGTAAAGCTTACTTAGGAGATGATAGCGATGAATAAACCTATTCTGGAAATCAATAATCTTGAGATAGATTATGGCATCGTTAAAGCTGTCAAAGGCATCAACATGGTTGTTCCTGAAGGTTCAATCGTTGCGATACTTGGAGCAAACGGTGCGGGTAAAACATCGACGATTCGTTCCATCTCTGGTATGACGAAAGTCAAATCAGGTGAAATCATCTACAAGGGTGAACGTATCGAAAATCTTCCTCCCTATAAGATTGTACAAAAAGGTATTTTGCAGTCACCTGAAGGACGATTGATTTTAACAGGGCTAACGGTAGAAGAAAATCTATTGGTTGGTGCTTACACGATCAAAGGTATCGAAAGAGATGGAAGAAAAATCTCACGAAAAGAGCGTATCAATGAACTTCTCGCAGAGACCTATAGTTACTTCCCTATTCTATCGGAACGTCGTAGACAACAGGCTTCAACGCTCTCAGGTGGTGAACAGCAAATGTTAGCCATTGGTCGAGCGCTGATGGGAGCACCTGAATTGTTGTTATTGGATGAACCCTCTTTGGGACTTGCTCCACTGGTTATCCGTGATATCTTCAAGATCATCAGCAAGATTAAAGAAGATGGACGAACGATTTTGATCGTTGAACAAAATGCGAAACAGACCTTAAAGATTGCTGATTATGCTTATGTCCTTGAGATCGGTAAGGTGAAATCTGAAGGTAAAGCTGAAGATCTCTTGAACAATCAAGATTTGATCAGTGCCTATTTAGGTGAGAGTCAAAAATAAGGGTTGACTAAACTTTGGTAAACGGTGCATAAAGCGCACTTAAAAATAAAAAGGAGAATAATATGAAAAAGTTTTTAGTTATTGCGTTTACATTACTTCTAAGTTTAACATTGCTTGGATGTACAGAAACAGGTAACCCAACACAAGGTATCGATGATGAATATATCTATGTTGGTAACACTGCAGCTACCACTGGTGCATTTGCAGGTGTTGGTGTACCCTTTAATTTAGCAATGCAAGTCGTATTCGATGAATACAATGCAACGCATGAAGGTCGTGACATTAAGTTCATTCACTATGATGATGAATTTAATGGTGAAAAAGGATTGACATTGACAAAGAAACTCGTTGAAGAAGATAAGGTCTTTGCACTTGTTGGTCACTTTGGAACAAACACAGTTAATGCAACAATGGACTATCTATTAGAAAATGGTGTTCCCATGGTTTACGGTGTTACAGGCGTTAACTCACTTTATTTTGAAGAAGAACCCGGTAACAACATCCTCTCTGTTCAACCTATCTATCGTACAGAAGGACGTATGATGGTTGCTAGAGCACTTCATGAATCACTCTTTGGTCCAAATGGTGATGCTAAATTAGGTGCAACAGACAAGATCGTTGTTCTCTATTCAGATGATGACGCTGGTCAATCCATCCGTTTAGGTATCCAAGATGAAGTCACAGCACAAAGTGCAACAAGCCGTGTAACTTATATTCCATTTAGTGCAGCTACAGCAAATGCTGTTATTCCTGTTGCATTAGCAGAAAATCCTGCAGTTATTCTATTGTCATCTAACCAAGCACCTGCAACTGCAGCTGCAATCGCACTCAGAGCAAACAACTCAACAGTTCCTGTATTATCATCTTATGTCAATAGCGCAGCTGTATTTACTCCAGCACAAGTTGAAGGTGCAGCACTTCCTTATCAAGTTTATGCAAACGCATGGGTTGACATCTCTGATGCAACTGCACCAGCTCCAACCGCTGAACAAATCGGTGGTGATGGTACACTTGTTGGTTTTGATTATCCATTAACATTTCTTGCTGGCTTTACTGCTGAATACTGGGAAGGTTTCGTTCATGATCTCAATTCATCTGACCGTGTAGATGGAACTACAACCGCTAAATCACTTTGGGCAAATGCTTATGCAATGGCTGGTTATGTTGCTGCTAAGACATTCGTTTCAATCCTTGAACGTGTTGAAGATTTTGATGAACTCACATGGGAATCATTTATTGAACTTGCAGAATCTGAACCAATCGAACTTCCACTTGCAGGTACAATCAATTGGGCTAATGGACAACGTGTTGGTTTAAACACACTCGCACTCACTAAGTTCCAATTAACTACATCAGGATGGAATTTCAGTAAGATTAGAGATATCGAATCAATTGCACAAGTTAACGCAAAATAATTAAACTGAGTATAAGAGTGGTTCAAGGAGACTTGTTTCCACTCTTTGCTCTATACTGACAAAAAGCAATTAGACGTTTATACATTTTTAGATATCATATATGATGAAGATGATCTGTTTTATGTGTTATGATTAAAACGTTCTCTAAATGTCAACAATGATTGTTTAATAACGAAGTATGACGTTAGAAGGAGGTTATTTAAACATGGAAAAAAGACAACTCGTTCTAAAGAATGGTGAAGTGATCCATTACCTAGAACAAGGTGCAGGTGATAAGACACTGTTACTCATTCATGGCAACTTCTCATCATCGCTCTTTTATACACCTTTATTAGAAAGATTGCCTAGTAATCTACATATCATCGCTCCTGACTTAAGAGGTTATGGAGATTCGAGCTATTACCGCCGAATCAATTCGCTCAAAGATTTTGCTGAAGACATGAAATTATTCATGGATGCTAAGCAGATAAAAAAGAGTAGTGTGGTTGGATGGTCACTCGGTGGTGGTGTTGCATTAGAACTCGCTGCAGCCTATCCAGAAATGATTGAAAAGATGGTATTAATCAACTCAACAACACATCGTGGATATCCCGTCTTTAAGAAAGATAAAAACAACCAAATGTTGGTTGGACAAGTCTATCAATCACCTGAAGAATTAGCTACAGATCCAGTGCAAGTTATACCCCTATTGGAAGCTCAGAAAAATAAGAATTTTGCAGTCATGAGTTTTGTTTATGATCAGACAATTTATACGGTGAATAAACCAACCAACGAGCAAAATCAAATGTGGATTAATGAAGCACTCAAACAGCGAAATTTAATCGATGCAGACTGGGCTTTGGCCAATTTAAATATGTCAAGTCAACACAACTTTTACAATGCTGGAACAAACAATATCCATAATGTGAAATGTCCAATACTTCACACATGGGGGAAGAAGGATATCATCGTTCCAGAGTATATGGTACTTGAAAATTATAAGGTGTTAGAGAAGCAATCGAAATTAGTTGTTTATGAAAACTGTGGGCATTCACCACTTGTGGATGTTCCAGATCAACTAACAAAAGATATATTATCATTTATCGAATAAGGGGTTATCCCCTTTTCTTTTAGATGAATGATGACATTCATAGAGTCCCTGCAAAAACACAGGGGCTTTTTATATGTTAAAATTGTATGTTTAGTATATCTAAACTTTAGAAGAAAATATATACTTTCGTTTTTCGACTAGATATTATGATACTAATTGATTCTATAGAGAATCTCATAGAACAGAAAAGGACATCATCAAATGATCCAATATGTAAACAGTATTCATTGGATAATCAAACGACAGATATTCTAAAGACGCCTGGTTATTGAAAAGAAGATGAGGAATACGTCATGTTTACCATCCAAATTTGCAGATCATATATGTCATATAATATCATGCAGAACTTGTACCGTGTAAATAAGTATGATAAGTCTCTTTTTAATAAAGTGTGCGCATACGCGTGCGCGCGTACAAGCCTAGATGAATATCTTCTTATTGATTATTGAGTAAACAGTAGAAATACAAACCAAGATTGCTCGTATCGATAAACCTCTTAGCTCTACACACGATTCAGATTTCATTATCGCATTAATTTGATGTAGACATTACAAGAAAACTAGAAGATGAAATTATAATCGTAAGATATGATGCATGAGAGATCTAATCAAAAATTAAAGCAATCGTTATATAATATCAGACCGTTAACACACACACATATATAGATGAGTAGAAGAAGAACAACCAAGGAAATGATCAAAATATCAGATTGTCATAATCAGTATCAAAACGTGATTTGAGCGTTTGAAACCGTTAGTAAGGTAAATATTCACGTAAGTAGTTCTCAAACGCTGAAAAACTACTCTCCACTATTCTTATCATGCTCTTTTCCGGTTTATGACCATATTTAATGGAAGTAGAAGACCATAATTCCTTATTCAATCATATCAATCAGCAGAATGTAACCTCGTTTAGTCGCTCAATCACTGTCTGTTTTATTTTCTATTTGTTCGTATAATATATATTATGTTAACCTTCATTTGTCGCCTTTACTGTGCTAATATGTTTATTCGTGTTGAAAAGTGTAATATTCAATTCTCGATAAATTTCGTCTTCTATGCTCGTGATGGGGTGTGAACTATCGAAAATTGACAATTACTAAACTTACCTTTTTCGATACGCAACAAATGCGTGTTATGGTACAATAAAAATGGTGATCATATGAATAAAAAAACGATTCTCATTATCTTTACTGGCGGTACAATTTCTATGGCGAAGCATAAAGAAACGAGTAAGGCAATTATCAGTGATAATCACTCTGAATTGCTAGAAAACATCGCATCTGAGCTATCGAATATCCAACTTTTGTCCCATCAGTTTTCTTTAAAACCATCTCCATCTATTACTCCAAATGACATGTTTGACCTCGCTTTATTGACAAAAAAGTACCTTGATGACCCCTCCATTGATGGCATTGTTATCACGCATGGTACGGATACACTAGAGGAAACTGCCTACTTCTTGGACCTCTATTTGGAGACTAAAAAACCTGTTGTATTCACAGGTTCTATGCGTAACTACTCAGAGCTTGGATTTGATGGATTGAGTAATTTAGTCAGTTCGATTCTTGTCGCAGCGCATCCTGAATCACATCAAATGGGTGTTCTTGTTGTTATGAACGATGAAATCAATGCAGCTGCTGAGGTGACAAAAACACATACCCTCTCGCTGGATACCTTTAAGTCTCTCGAGTTTGGTCCTATCGGTATCGTGGAGCAAGATAATGTTTTATACTATCGTCAAACACATTATCTGCAATTACATATTGCTCCAAAACAGATTGAAACGCGCGTTGAAATCATTAAGGCTTATGCCGGTTCAAGTTCAGTATTTCTAAACTTACTGATTGAACAAGGCACAAAGGGTATTGTCATTGAAGCACTCGGTAGAGGTAACGTTCCACCTCTAATGGTCGAGGGTATCACAAAAGCTATTGCACTAGATATCCCCGTACTGCTCACATCAAGATGCCCAATGGGTCGTGTGCTCGATAGCTATGGCTATGAAGGTGGCGGGCATCATCTTAAAAAGCTTGGTGTTATCTTTACAGAAAACCTGTCAAGTCAAAAAGCTCGTATTCGTTTAATGCTTGCTCTTGGTGCATCTTCCTCGCTATCCGAGATCAAAAAATATTTTTCAAGTTAAACATGTCAAAAATTACACGTGCCATCAGAGATCGAAACACAACTAAACAGCTATTTGCCTATCTCGTTTTGTTCTGGAGTTTTCTTGGAATTTTAATGCAAATGATCCGTGCTTTAATGAGTGTTCATCCACTCGGTTATTTACTGTTAAATTATGTTTATTTCACCACCCAAAGCAATCTGCTTTTAATCGTTGTTTCTTCTCTCTTTCTATTCTCTAAAAAGAGAGGAATGTTTTATACATCAATTGCTTTTATTGCACTCATCAACATCGGCATTACAGCGGTTGTTTTTCACACATTATTAATTCCTTTTATGGGTAGTGTTAGCTTTTTAAATCATATCCTTCATACCATTACACCGATACTTTATATCCTCTTTTATTTCCTTGTTATTGAGGAACATCCACCTCTAAAAAAGTTTTGGCTTGCACTCGTTTATCCACTGGTTTATTTGTTATTTGTCTATCTATTTGTTGAACCCCTTATCGGTGATTATATGGATAACATCATGACAACTTTTGATAGTGCTCGCTATGTTTACCCCTTCCTTGATCCCTCAAATTATGATCAAGGTATCAAGCAAATGCTCTTATTTAATCTAGGTGTTTTAGCTCCCATAATTACTTTATTTTCGTTTGTACTCTGTTGGTTTAAGAACTGGTTTGAATCAAAACATACAAATTTCAAATCCTAAAAAAAGAGGTCACATTTTGTGTGATCTCTCTTTTTTCTCTCTTATTCACTATTTATTTTTTTCTTCATCCTTTTTCGAATTGGATTGTTTCTTCTTGAGATGATCTTTTTTTATGTCTTCTTTAACATCAGTTTTTTCTTCTTTTTCAACTGGTTCTTCCACTTGATTTTCATCTTTTAGATCATCTTCTTTATCATCATTATGATCATTTTCCTTCTCTTCATGAAGTTGAGCTTCTACCTCAGCAATCTTTAATTCTTCTTCAGATCTCTTGAGTTCTTCCTTCATGCGTTTGGCTTCTTCCTTGCGATCTAACGCTTTTTGTCTTGCTTCAAGATTAGCCTTAATCTTTTCCTCTTGTAGCTTTTTCTCGAGATTACTTCGATCGCTTTCACGCTTTTCTTCTTCAGCAACTTCTCTAAGCATTTCTTGATGTTCCATTTCTTTACGCTTTAATTCGTTCTTGAACTCACGCTTTTTAAGTGAACGATTAAGACCTTTTCGAATCGTTCTAAAGAGTTTGGTTAGAGGACTAAAGATGACAGCAAACACCAATCCAACACGTTCAATGAAGTTATAACTTCCTGTCTCAAAGCGGATACGTTTTTCTTCTTTTCGAGCGACTTGATGTTCTTTCTTCAAGATCTGTTTTAGTTTACGGACACTGTTTTTAGCTTTTCTTAAACTGCGTCTTCCAAGAGAGTCTTCAACATAGATATAAACGCGTTTAATTTTATCATCACTACCCAATACGAAATTTCTGAAATCTTCTAACGTATGGGTTAGTTTATAGGAATCCCTAGCTAAAATAATCGTGCTTTCTTCTTTAAGTGGTCTCAGTGTTTTTTGATAAATCAAGCCAATCGCTGCAGCTTCAACATTGACATAACTGGTGTTTGCTACCATGATATCGACAACATCGACACCATCTCTTTTGAGTAGATCTTCAGTTAATACGAGTGCTCGTTTACCGATTAAATTTAAAATACGCTGAGATTTAATGAGTATAACCAACGCCAAAAACAACAAAATACCGGTTACCGCAAATAGAATAACAAACTCTAATTCTAAATTTCGAATCCATTCAATCATGATTTTTTACCCCCTAATAATGGAAGAAATGATGTGCCGTTGTTCGGTTTTTCACATCCAAAAATATCAGTAATTGTATAACCAATATCTGCGAAGGTTCTAAGAATCGGTAGTTTTTGACCTTCATTGAATCGTGGTGAATAGACAAGAAGGGGCACATATTCACGCGTATGATCTGTTCCATGATGTATGGGATCATTACCATGATCCGCGGTTAGCATCAAGAGATCATCTTCACCCAATTTTTCCATCAATTTAGGAAGTTGAATATCAAATGCTTCGATAGCTTTTCCATATCCGATGGGATCTCTACGATGGCCATAGAGTGCATCAAAATCGACCAGATTGAGAAAACAAAGTCCATGAAAATCTTTTTGAGCAACATCAATGATTTGATTCATGCCATCATCATTACTCTTTGTTTTGCTATAGGTAGTGATACCGTAACCATCAAAAATATCATTGATTTTACCGAGCGCAATAACATCATAACCAGCTTCTGATAGATAATTAAGTGCTGTTTTTTCATGAGGTCTTAAAGCATAATCATGACGATTTGGTGTTCGTTTAAAATCGTTTTTATTCGTACCAATAAATGGTCTTGCGATAACTCTTCCAACTTTCCATTCGGGTTTCATCGTGATGTCACGAGCAATTTCACAAATCCGATATTGTTCTTCAATAGGAATAATCGCTTCATGCATCGCGATTTGTAGCACTGAATCTGCTGAAGTATAGACAATTAAATTGCCTGTTTTCATGTGCTCTTCTCCTAAATCACGAATGATATCAGTACCGGATGCGCTGATGTTTCCGATCACTTTACGTTTTGTTCTTTTCTCTAATTCATGAATCAGTTCTTGTGGAAAACCTGTATCAGTGAATGTTTTAAATGGTTTTGTGATATACATCCCCATCATTTCCCAATGCCCGGTCATCGTATCTTTTCCAAGCGAAGCTTCTTGCATCTTGGTAAAATACGCACGTGGTTTACTTGCAGGTGGAACGTTTTTTATAGGTGCAATATTACCATATCCAAGTGCTTGTAGATGTGGAATATTCAACATCATCTTCTCTGCTATATGTCCAATTGTGTGTGATCCAACATCATTATAATCCTTTGCATCTGGAGCCTCTCCAATACCGAGACTATCTAAAACGATTAAGAATACGCGTTTAAATTTCATCCTGTTCCTCCTTAGCACGTGGATGTGCCTTCTTATAAATTTCTTTAATTCTTTGTTGACTAATGTGTGTATAAATTTGAGTGGTCGATATATCCTCATGGCCTAACAATGACTGCAGGGTTCTCAAATCCATACCATTCTCTAAAAGGTGCGTAGCAAATGAATGTCTTAAAGTATGTGGTGAACATTCGGTTGTCACACCTGCATCAGATGCTAGTTTTTTAAGTAACTTAAAGAATCCCTGCCTTGATAATCTCGTTCCTGAAAGATTAAGAAACAAGATATTGGACCGTTTGTCCCCAAGTAATTGTTCTCTACCTTTGATCATATAATTTCTGATTGCAACAATCGCTGGATCAGAAATGGGAACCATACGTTCTTTGGACCCCTTACCCTTAACAAGGATGTATCCTTGATTGAGATGGATATCTTGAATCTCTATATCAAGCAATTCTGATACACGCAAACCTGATCCATAGATGAGTTCCAATAAAGCTATATTTCTCAAACCAAGTGGTTTTGATACATCAATACATCCTAATATCTTCATCACTTCATCAACGGATAACACATGGGGTAAATGTTTCTCAATTTTAGGTGATTGAATCGATTTACAAACGTCCGTTTCAACTTCTTTTTCAAGTAATAAAAAGTGATGAAAACTTCGAATCGCTGTCAGTTTTCGAGCCATACTTTTGGTCGTCATCTGTCGCTTTAAGCTACGCATATAGGAATCAATATGCATCTTTTCAATCTCATCAGGTTTTTTAACACCATGTATACGTTCTAAAAATTGGGTATACTGATTTAAATCTCTCATGTATGAATCAATGGTATTCTTACTTGATCCCTTTTCATTTTTCAAATAATATTCATAATCTTTAAGTAGAAATTTCATATGAACACCATGAAGACTTGATTGCCTAAAAAGATACCTTTTTCTGTCAGTTTGAGTCTTCCCTCTTTGATTTCTACCAGACCTAAATTCATTTTATCGATAAGTGATGGATATTTTTCAAGCAATTTAATCTGATACTTCGATTCAATTTCATCGATGGATACACCTTTAATTTTTCTCAGTCCAAAGATCAAATCATCTTGCAACAGTAATTCTTGGGTCTGAAACACTTTATGATCAAGTGAGTTTTGATAATAGTCATTCAGTTTTCGATGATTATACGTGCGATAACCATCAACAAAACCGTGAGCTCCAAGACCAACACCGATATATTCCCCCAGTGTCCAATAGATCAAATTATGTTTTGAATAGTGACCATGTTTCGCATAATTGGATATTTCATAGTGTTCAAAACCTTGTTTTTTTAGTTCCTTAATCACCACATCATACATGGTTGCTTCCATATCTTGATCCATCTCATGAAAGAGACCTTTGAGATACTGATGATAAAAATAAGTCTTTTCCTCAAGAATGAGTGAATAACAAGAAACATGGGTAATATCAAGTTCATGGATATATGCTAAATCACGTTTTAACATCTTTAAGGTCTGTCCAGGAATGGCATAGATTAGATCAATAGAGATATAGGGAATGTCTAATGTTTTAAGATGATGAATCACATCAAAAACATGTTCTTTCGTATGCTTTCGATTGAGATATTCGAGCAGCTTTTGATCAAATGTTTGTACACCTAAACTGATACGATTGAGACCGTAGTCTTTGAAGAGTTTTCCCTTCTCTTTCGTATATGATTCAGGGTTCACTTCAATCGTATATTCCTGTGGATGAATATCTTTTAGTGCATCAAAGAGACGTGTGAGTTGCTCGACACTTAACATCGAAGGTGTTCCACCTCCGACATAAATGGTTTCAATTGACTTAAAGTGATTGTGGTACGTGTTGATCTCTTCAATCAAAGATGATAGGTAACGATCAATCATCTCTTGATTTTGGGGAATTCTTTTGACAAAATCGCAGTAATGACATATCGATTCACAAAACGGAATATGTACATATAGCCCCTTCACAAGATCAACTCCTCTTTAAGTTTATTATATCAAAATTGGTTTACATAATAAAGAAAAGTGACGAGTTTGTTACTCATCACTATTGGATAAAATCGCCATAAATGCTTCTTGAGGTACATCGACACGTCCAAGTGTCTTCATTTTCTTTTTACCCTCTTTTTGTTTGGATAGTAATTTCTTCTTTCTAGATATATCCCCACCGTAGCACTTAGCTAAGACATCCTTACGCATTGCACGAATGGTGGTGCGTGCGATAATCTTATTTCCGAGTGCTGCTTGAACAGGTATTTCAAACATCTGTCTGGGTATGAGCTCAACCATCTTTTCACAGATAGCCTTTCCACGATGATATGCAAACTCACGGTGCACAATAACCGATAAGGCATCGACCACTTCACCGTTTAATAGGATATCCATTTTAACGAGATGAGATGGTTTATATCCAGACAATTCATAATCAAAGGATGCATATCCTTTGGTTGATGATTTGAGTTTATCAAAGAAATCATAAACGATTTCAGATAGAGGTAGATCATAGGTGATGTGAACACGATTGGCATCGATATACTTCATATCACCAAAAATACCACGCTTTTTTTGTGAGATATCCATAATAGCACCGACATATTCTTTTGGTGACATAATGGATGCTTTAATATAGGGTTCTTCAATTCTTTCAATACGTTGTGAATCAGGTAGCTTTGAAGGATTATCGACTGAAACCATTGTTTGATCTGTCAAATAGACATGATAAATAACCGATGGTGCAGTCGCAATCAAATCGATATTGAACTCTCTACGTATTCTTTCCTGGATAATATCCATGTGAAGTAATCCCAGAAAGCCTGTTCTAAAGCCAAAGCCTAAAGCTTGTGATGTTTCAGGTTCATAGAGTAGCGATGCATCATTGAGTTTTAATTTCTCTAAAGCATCCTTTAAGTCTAAAAACTGATCGGCATCAATGGGATAAAGTCCACAAAAAACCACACTGTTCATCGTACGATATCCAGGTAGTGACTCTTTTGCTTTATGGTCTACATGGGTGATGGTATCACCTACACGTACAGTATTGATATCCTTGATGCTCGCAGTTAAATATCCAACATCACCAGGACCTAAAATATCTCTTTTAACAACCTTTGGGGTATGAACTCCGACTTCTAAAACCTCGTATCTAGCTTTGGAAGCCATAAATTCAATCATATCACCTTTTTGAATCGTTCCATTGATAACGCGAATATAGGGAATAACACCTTTATAAGCATCAAAGACCGAATCAAAAACGAGAGCTTGAAGAGGTTTAGTTGCATCACCGTTTGGAGGTGGTACGTCTCTAATCACTCTTTCTAATATTTCAGTGATTCCAATTCCTTCCTTAGCTGATGCCAAAACAGCATTTTGTGCAGGAATTCCAATGATATCTTCAATCTCTTTTTTAACATGTTCTGGTTCCGCACTTGGAAGATCAATTTTATTAATAACAGGAATAATTTCTAAATCATTATCTATCGCTAAATAGACATTTGCAAGTGTCTGTGCTTCGATGCCTTGTGCTGCATCAACGACTAAAATTGCTCCTTCACAGGCAGCAAGTGATCTCGATACTTCATAGGTGAAATCCACATGACCTGGAGTATCGATGAGATGCATGATGTACTCAACACCATCTTTGGCTTGATAAAGCATTTCAACCGCATTGAGCTTGATGGTTATTCCACGTTCTCTTTCAAGGTCCATGGAGTCCAAAAGTTGCTCTTTCATCTCACGATTGCTGACGGTATTTGTCTCTTGTAACAAGCGATCTGCGAGTGTCGACTTACCATGGTCAATGTGTGCAATGATTGAAAAGTTTCTGATTCGTTTTTGTCTTTGGTTGAGCAATTCTTTATTCATGATACACTTACCTTTCCGCTTTATTATTGTATCATAAAATGACCCTAAAGAAAGCATAATAATTGCTAATTGTTAATATATTCCTCTTTCTTAAGTAGGTAAACGTTTTTATGCTGTTTTCATGCAATTTATCATTGCAAATTGCTTGACATATGGGGTATAATATAGTCGTAATGAAACAATTCTAGGAGGAATTTAATAAAATGAAGAAATTGATTGCATTCTTTTTTGTTGCCTTGCTTGCATTGAGCTTAGTTGCCTGCAAGGAAAAAGAATATGCTACTGACGGTGTATTCTTAGGTTATGAAGTTAGCGTATCAAGCAACGCTCAACAAGTCGTTTTTGTAGAAGTTACCATTGAAAAGGGTAAAGTAACAGCGTTCAACATTGACACACGTCAAGGAACAAGAACAAATGCTGGAACAACTGAAGCTCCAAACTATACATGGGCATGGAAAGAAAAGACCAAGAAAGAACTTGGTAATGACTATGGTATGAAGGATTCATCAGAAATCGAAAAAGAATGGTTTGAACAAGCAGCTGCTATCGAAGCATACTGGTTAGAAAATGGTGTTCAAGTTGATGGTGTTAACACAGTTACTGTTGATGACACAGGTCATATTGATAACGTAACTGGCGCATCTATTCGTGATTCCTACAGTGCTGCAGCAGTTAAAGCATTAGCAAATGCTAAAGCTGGAAAATTCCAAGCTATCTACTGTTCAGGTACTGATCTCTATATTGCAGAACTTACTTTAACAAACAAAGGTAAAATTGATACTTTAGTATTAGACACACACCAGACGACAAGAGATGCTGCTGCTGGAACTATCGCGTGGAATGCTAAAACCAAGCAAGAACTCGGTGATGATTATGGTATGAAGGGTGCTAACGGATACGTATTTGAAGACGGTGCATGGGTATCATCTGGTACAACAACACTCGAATGGTACGAACAAGTTGCTCTCATTACTGATTATGTTAAAGCAAACGGTTGGTCAGATGATTTACAACCTGTTCAACAACGTGGTGGATCATTAAATGGTACAGCTTTGCTTCCTGAATTAGCAGGAGCAACCATTCGCACAGGCGGATACTTCACAGTTCTCAAGGCATTATTTGAATATGCTGGAGATGCAGTAAACTAAACTTTTTCTTAGAGAAAGCACTCGAAAATCGAGTGCTTTTTTTATATAAAATAGGACCAGAGGTCCTATTCAACATCTTCATTCAATTCAGGTTCTAAGTTAACAACATGTATGTTGACCTCTAGAACTTTTTTTGTATCCGCACTTGAAACAACAACTTTCAAGTTTTTAAAGATAAATGATTCTCCAATCATGGGTATCTTTCCTAGTTCATCTTGAACCCATCCGTTAACCGTTATAGGTTCCATTTCATCTTCGATATCGAGTAATTCGAAGAGATGATCAATCTCTGCGGTACCTTTAACCTTGTACGTATATTCATCAATTTGAGTGATTTGCTCAACAATTTCATCATGTTCATCCCAAATTTCACCAACAATTTCTTCTAAGATATCTTCCATAGTGACAACACCTAACGTACCACCAAATTCATCTTTAACGATTGCCATATGTGATTTATGTTCCTGTAGAAGTTCAAGTAAATTCGAGACTTTCATATATTCGGTTACAAATACTGGTGGTTTGATGATATCTTCCAAGGGTTGATGATCAAGGACAACACGGTTATAAAAGTCTTTATGATTAATAATCCCGATAACATGATCAATGGATTCTTCATATACAGGTAATCTGGAGTATCCACTGTGTCTAAACGTCTGTGTCATCTTTTTGATGTCTTCATCTTTAGCGACTGCAACGACATTGACACGAGGTGTAAAAATTTCTTCAACTTTCAGATCATCAAAATCGATGACATTACGTATCAGATCACCTTCGTTTTCATTGATACCACCTTCTTGTTGAACCTCGGAAACATAGGTAAGCAATTCTTCTTCAGTGATTGTTGGACCTTCATCTTCCTTAATACCTTTATTGATTAGCTTTTGGATTCCACCAAAAATAAATGAAAGTGGAAATAAGATCCAGATAAAGAGTTGTAAAATAGGAGTGATTGTCATCGCAAACTTTTCGGGTAACTTCTTAGCAATACTCTTAGGTGCAATCTCTCCAAAAATGAGTACCAGGATAGTCATCACTGCGGTTGATAGGGTAACTCCATAATCACCCCAATATTTAACAAAAATAATCGTTGCCAACGATGCAGAGAGGATATTAACAATGTTATTACCAACTAAAATCGTCGTTAAAATACGGTCAAAATCAACTGCTAATTTTAACGTGTGATTGGCTCTTTTATTACCGTTTTGTATCATGTGTTTTAACTTAATTTGATTGAGTGATGAAAATGCAATTTCGGTTGCTGAGAAAAATGCTGATAATAAGATGAGTACAGCGATGACCAAAATTTGTATAATAACGTCTTCAGACATGTTTTATTCTTCCTTTTCGTCGTCATCAAGATCTTTTTCAATCTTGGTCACACGAACTTTTGTAATGATTTTATTCTCAATACCAATGATTTCAAATAAATAATCATTATATGTAATTTCTACGGCTTCCCCTTCTTCAGGGAAACGACCTAATTGTCCTAAAATAAATCCCGATAGAGTGTCGTATTCATCAACAGGTAGATCTGCATCAAATCGATCTTCAACTTCATGAATATTGGTTAACCCTTTAATTTCATAAATGTTTTCATCGATTTCTTTTATAGCTTCTTCATCTTCATCGTATTCATCTGAAATGTTACCAACAATCTCTTCAATTAAATCTTCTATGGTCACAATTCCTGCGGTTCCACCATATTCATCTAATACGATAGCAATATGATTTTTTTGTTTTTGCATTTCTCTAAAGAGTTCAGCGGTTTTCTTAGATTCTGGTACAAAGTAGGGATCTCTCATCAATGATTTGAGACTAAATTTTTCATCCGGTTTATCTAAATACTTCAACAAATCCTTGACGTGTATCGTTCCTACGATATGATCAATGTTGCTATCATATACTGGATATCTCGTATACTGTTCGGTTTGAACAAAATCAATGAGTTGTGAACGTGTTGATTTGAGGTTGAGAGCTGAGATTTCAGTACGATGTGTCATAATTTCATCAACGGTCGTATCAGAAAAGTCAAAAATGTTTTGTATCATTTCGCTCTCTTCTTCATCGATGGATCCCGTTTTACTGCTCTCTTCAACGATCGTACGTATTTCTTCTTCAGTCACAATACGTTCACCTTCATGAGGTTTTAGCCCAATTAAGCGACCAATCGCTGTTGACAGCACACCAAAGATCCAATTGATTGGATAGAACAATTTCGCTAATATCATCACAAAAATAACCGTTCGATAAGCAAATCCAACTGGATATTTATAAGCGAGTCGTTTAGGAATGAGTAGACCGAAAACAACTTGAAACATCAAAAGTAAAAAGGTGATTATAATGATAACGAGTGGCTTAACAATCCATAGATTGCTGTTAAACCATAAGATCACATCATCACTAAACGTATCCAAAGCAATCGCTCCATTAACAATGGCTGTCAATGTAATGATTGTCTGTAATGTATTGTGGTAAAATTTTTGATGATCTCTAAATGATTGGACATGTTTCGCTTGCTTCATGCCCGCTTCTGCATCTTCATCAACCTTCGCATCGCTAATACTGACCAATGCTGCTTCACTTGCAACACAGAAAGCTGATAGAATTATCAGCAAAATCATAATGATAACTGAAGTGATCATAGTATCACCTCACAATAACAAAAAAAGACACCAAAAAAAGCGTGATGCTTAATGTCTTTATCATAACACGATATGGGATCGTCGATCCTACTACTACTATCTTCCATTCCTTTTGTATTCCTCCATCTAGGATGTACTATGCATATCTTACATGAATTTATGCAAAATGTCAATATCCCTTCACAGAAGCACCTATCTTTGTCTTGTTTATTAAGGCTTTTTTTGATACAATGAATATAGCATAATTCAAACGGGTCACTTCACAAATGAGATGTGACTCATCTCTTTTTTTGGTGCTAAAATATTAGAAGGTAAGGTACATCTATGCAAACAGCTCTGCACATTCTCATGCTCATCATCGGTTTTGTTTTTTTAATTAAAGGTGCCGATTTTTTTATTGTATCATCTTCATCAATCGCTAGAAAATTTAACGTATCGCCACTCATTATTGGTCTTACACTCGTGGCATTTGGTACATCACTACCCGAATTAGCTGTCAGTTTTGCGGCATCTATTTCAGCAAAGATCAATGGAACAACAGCTGATATTGCGATGGGTAATGTCATCGGATCAAATATAGCAAATATTACATTAATTTTGGGATTTTCTGCATTAATGATGCCCATTCTTGTTAAAAAATCAATGAATAAACAAGAACTCCCCTTTGTCCTGATTATCAGCATATTGATTGCTGTTTTAGCAAACTTTTTCGCATCCGATCAAATCGTGTGGTGGGAAGCTTTGATTCTACTATTTGCTTTTGCTTATTATATGTATCTCATGATCAAAAGCAGTAAAGATGATGTTCCTAATCTTGAAGTTCATGTTGTTGACATGAAAAAGGCAATTCTTTTACTCGTATTAGGTATTGGTGGCGTATCCTTAGGTGGTTGGTTAGTGACAACCGGTGCTGAATATATTGCTATCGAATTACTTGTAACAAGTTTTGATATGAGTGTATCAAGAGCAACTACACTTGTCGGTTTATCCGTTGTTGCACTCGGTACCTCACTACCTGAACTCGTTACCTCCGTCATGGCAGCCAAAAAGGGTGAAAATGAGATTGCTCTTGGTAATGTGCTTGGATCCAACGTGTTCAATACACTCTTTATTGTTGGACTCTCTGGACTCGTTGTCCCACTTGGAATTAATAGTGATGTAAAACTTGACTCCATCATTTTAATAGGTATTACACTGGTCGTTGTCATCTTCGCTATCACAAAACAGGTTATATCGAAAAAAGAAGGTTCGGTGTTAGTCTTTATTTATGTTGCCTATATTACCTATATTATTTTAAGAGCACTTGGAATCTTTTAATTCTTAATAAAGAATGAAAGACATAATTCAGTAAGGTCATCACGATTGACGATATAGTCATCGTGATGTTTTTCTTTTAAGATAATATAAGAACTTAAAGGAAGATTTCTTGCTATAGCAAGTGTATGTCTATAAGAGATAACATCCTTTTCACCTGCAACAACTAATACCGGTATTTTGGCTTGATGAAGACGTCTAAATGATATATTGGGTTGCTCAATCATCATGTTAATCCATGGGCTCTTCGTCTCTTTATAGGTTTGAATCATGTGATTTCTAACCTGTTTCTTTAATCCTCTGGGATGCAGATTTGCTCCACAGATCATCATATGATCAAGTGTCGTTGGATACTTCATGGCTAAGATAAGTCCAATGATTGCTCCATCACTAAAACCTAGAAAATGGGGACGTTCGAGTTTGAGAATTTTGATCAGTTCCTTTGTATCTTCTGCCATTTGTTCATAGCTAAAAATATCGGTTATTTTTGATCTCCCATGGTTTCTACTATCGATTTGATAACATGTATAGTGATCTTTTAACCGACTGACTAAAACATCAAAAATCGTATGATCCTCACCATTTCCATGGACGAAAATCAACGGTTTTCCAGTTCCTGTTTTTTTGACATATAGCGTTGTGTCAAACACATCTATCATCATGATAAACTCCTAGAGAAAAGGTCCCTAAGGGGACCTAATGTTGTCAATGTGCATAAGCCATGTTCTGTTGCCCACAAGTGGGTGTGACCATTTATCTCTACTGTGTAGCACGAGCTTGCTTATCATTCGCTTACTCATGTGCCCCTACCAAATTTGGGTTGCTAGCTTGAGGGGTTTACCGCGTTTCATTTCTTCGTTTCCAAAGAACTCGTCTCTGTGGCACATTACGTCTAGAGCATGGTTACCTTTAGCTCATCAATCGCCGTTACGCTGTTGCGTACCCTAGGTTATGGTTTCCCTAGGCACAAACACTACATCCATCACAGGATGTGCTAGCATGGACTTTCCTAACCACCAGATGGTGGCTCGGTCACCTTCCATTGACATAAGCATTATATCATGTTTTGATAAAATCAAACATCCATAAAACAAAAAGGAGCGAACTCCTTTTCATATCATTTATCCTTTGAGTGCATCCTTGCGTGAAAGATCGATTCTTCCCTTATCATCAATACCGATGCATTTAACGAGAATTTGATCACCAACTGATACGACATCTTCAACCTTTTCAATTCGTTCTTTAGCAAGTCTTGAAATGTGTACTAATCCATCGGTACCTGGCCACAATTCAACAAAGCATCCAAACTTTTCAACACGGACAACTTTACCTTCATAGATTTCACCAACTTTGGCTTCTTTAACGAGTAGTAAAATCTTTTCTGCAGCTGCTTCAATCCACTTGGTTTCATTATGCATCAAGAAGACACGACCATCCTGTTCAATATCAATTTTAACCTGATTGTTATCTTCAATGATTTGGCTAATAATTTTTCCACCTGCACCAATCACGTCTCTGATCTTATCAGGATTAATGCGAATCATCATGACTTTAGGTGCATATTGTGAAAGTTCTTTTCGTGTTTGTGGAATCGTTTCTAACATGTGATCAAGGATGTGTAAACGTCCAATACGAGCTTGTTCTAAAGCTTCTCTTAAAATATCTTCTGTGATACCTGAAATCTTAATGTCCATCTGTAGTGCTGTGATACCATCTTTGGTACCAGCAACCTTGAAGTCCATATCGCCTTCATGATCTTCCATACCTTGAATATCCGATAAGACAGTGTAAAAGTCACCTTCTTTAATCAAGCCCATCGCAATCCCTGCTACAGGTGCTTTGATGGGAACGCCAGCTGCCATCAATGCCATAGTACCCGCACAAATCGTTGCTTGTGAGGATGATCCATTGGATTCTAATATTTCAGATACGATACGAATCGTATAGGGGAATTCTTCTTCATTGGGAAGCACTTGAGCAATCGCTCTTTCACCGAGTGCTCCATGACCAACTTCTCTTCTTCCTGGTGAACCATAACGGCCTGTTTCTCCTACGGAGAAAGGAGGGAAATTATAGTGAAGCATAAAGCGTTTTGTATCTTCGAGTCCAAGACCATCAATAATTTGATTTTCTCCAAGTGCACCGAGTGTTACGACACCTAACGCTTGGGTTTGACCACGTGTGAAAAGAGCAGAACCATGTGTGCGAGGAAGTACATCAACACGTGAAGATAAGGGACGAATTTCATCAACCTTACGACCATCGGGACGAACTTTATCTTGTGTGATAAGACGTCTTAATTCTTGTGTAACAATGCTTTCGATAATGCGCTTAACCTGATCAAGATAATCCTTTTGAGCTTCCTGATCAAAGAATTTGATGCCTTCGATTTCAGAAATAAAGGATGTCTTTTCAAAGTGCTTTAACGTTTCTTCTGTCAATTCATCGATGGCATGATATCTTTCCAATTTATCGAAAATGGAGACCGCTTTAATTAATCGATCTTTAACATATGCTTCGACATCTTTTCTTACCTGAGGTTCAATCGCCTTCACTTCATAGGTCATCTTTTCAACTGGATTGTCTTTTTCAATCGATTCAATGAATGCGACAAGTTTCTTGATTTCAGCATGAGCGAACATAATCGCTTGAAGCATGATTTCTTCAGAAACCTGTTTAGCTCCTGCTTCAACCATATTGATCGCATCCTTGGTTCCTGCAACCGTGAGTTCAATATCTGAATTTTGTTGTTGTTCCGTTGTTGGGTTGACAATCAGTTCACCGTTTACACGACCAACTTGAACACCAGCAACTGGTCCATAAAAGGGTATGTTCGAAATACCTAAAACAATCGATGAACCAATGAGTGATGCAATTTCAGTCGTACAATCAGGATCGCTTGATAAAACAGTATTAACGATTTGTACTTCATTCTTGAATCCCTCAGGAAACAAGGGACGAATTGGACGATCGATTAAACGAGAGGTTAAAATTTCATGTTCAGATGGACGACCTTCTCTTCTTAAAAATCCACCTGGAATTTTACCAGCTGCATAAAGCTTCTCTTGATATAAAACCATTAAAGGGAAAAAATCTTGAGTTGAAGCTTCATCTCTAGCTGTAACAACACTTAATACTGTAGAGTCACCATAGGTGATCATCGCTGATCCAGCAGCTTGTTTTGCTACTTCTCCTATCTCAACGCGCAGTACTCTACCACCAAGCGTCGTTTCATAAGTCTTTTTTTGCATGATATAAAATCTCCTTCATTTTATATGTCTATTTATCTATTCATAGCCTTCATTATGATACCACAAAAACATAGGAAAGTATAGAAAATAAAAAAAAAGGTGCCTAAGCAACCTTTTTAACGACGAATACCTAACTTAGTGATGAGTTCTTGGTAACGATTGACATCTTTATTACGCAAATAATTGAGTAAACGACGTCTTTGTCCAATCATCAAATAGAGGCCACGACGTGAATGAAAGTCATGAGCATGTATCTGAAGGTGACCGTTCAATTGATTGATCTGTTCTGTTAAAACAGCAATTTGAACTTCAGGAGATCCTGTATCTCCTTCTTTGATTGCATACGCCTTGATGATTTCATTCTTCTTTTCTTTTGAGAGTGCCATAAGTCTTTATCCTTTCTCGAATAACTAAAGATAGGGTTGGCGTTCCACCATCCTTGTTACCGCCTTTTATATTGTAGCATGTTTATTAAAAAATGCAAGAATATTCCTAAATTTTAACGAATTGATCCACATTCATGATAAAAACGGTTGCTCCACCAACTTCAACTTCAATCGGAAGTGCCGAAAAGGATCCAAATTCGTTGACGATCGTATTAGGAACAAGTTTCGTACGCTTTTTGCTGTGTGTCTCGATGATTTCAAGTGCTTGTGGCACTTTTTCGTCGTTGACACCAATTAAGAATGTCACATTACCTGCTCTTAAAAATCCACCTGTGGTTGTTAATCTGGTTGAGAAAAAATGATCTTTTACTAAAGCTTTTTGAACCTTATTCGCGTCATCATTCGATACGATTGCAATAATCAATTTCATATAACCACCTCGCCATCTTAATTATAACATATATTCTATTAGATCATCAGTTTTCGAACAGCAATTTCATCTTTCCCAAGTTGTTCAATGAGTTCTTTTTTGTTTCTAAACTTCAATTCTTCACGCAAATAATGCATGAAGATAATATCTATTTTCTTACCGTAAATCTGCTGATTAAAGTCTAGAATGTAGATTTCTAACCGCTTTTCAAAACTAAAATTAAGGGTTGGATTGTTACCGATATTGGCCATGGCATGATAGAGTTTGTTATCGATGATGACCTTGACATAATAGACGCCACTTTTTGGAAGATAGTAGTTATCATAATCGATATTTGCTGTAGGATAACCCAATTTATTACCGATTTTATTACCGTGGACAACGATGCCTTTGATATCATAATGTCTGTTGAGCAATTTTCTAGCTGAACCAAGATCACCTGTTGATAAAAAATCTTTAATGTAGGTCGTTGAAACACGCGTATGGTTATAGACCAAATCCTCAACAACATCAACGAAAAAGTACTTCTTTAAATGCGCGATCGTACCTTCACCGCGATAGGCAAAACGCGCATCTCTACCGATGACGATTCTACGAACACTTATGCGTCTGAGAAAATCAATAAATTGATCGATACGCAGTTCAGAAAACGATGGATCAAACGTGACAATAAATGCATAATCAAGGGGATATTTAGCAAATAAATCAATCTTATCATCCTTTTGAGTCAGTGTTCGAAAGGGTTGTCTTCTTAAAACAGATGATGGATGTGGATCAAATGTCATCACACCATGTTTAGTATCAGGATAAGATAAAACACGCTCAATGAGCTGTTGATGTCCTAAATGAAGGCCATCAAAATTACCGATTGTAATCGTCAGTGGTTCCTTATTTTGAATGAGATGATGTTGAGCTGTTATAATCTTCATAAAACTCCTTAAAAAATAACCACAGGACGATAGGTATATCCCTCTTGGATAGTATAGTATGCAATCATGTTTGCATTAGAATCTCTAACAATAAATGGTTGGGTCGTCTTTATTTGGCGTTCATCCAAATAAACCCCATTTTTAACCAGTTTAATCATGTAATCATTGAGTGTAATGGATGGCATATCCATAAAATATTTCTCGAGTGTAAGGATGTCTTCTTCTGTAACCTCAGTTATTTTCTTAGCCATTTTTATATCAATATCCCCAACTGAAAGCCTTCTAAGTCTTGATAATGCGCCATAAGTCTTTAATTCCTTTGCAAGGTCAACTGCTAAACTTCGAATATAGGTTCCTTTGGAAACACGAGTATAAAAATCACAGGAATGATTGAGATAATCTGATGTCTTATCAAACTCATAAATCATCACATCTCTGGGTTCACGATCAATTGTTTCTCCGCGTCTTGCGATATCATAGAGCTTTTGTCCCTCAACCTTGATGGCTGAATACATCGGTGGGATTTGTTCATAATGGCCAACAAAGTGTTGCATCGCATGATGAATTAATGCATCGCTAAGTTCAACCGGTCCCTGATTGAGTACTTTCCCTGTCGTGTCATAGGTATCATAATGTTTTCCAAAAACAAGGGTACCCTCATAGGTTTTATCCTCATTCGAAAATAGATATGCAAGCTTGGTTGCCTTTCCGACACAAAGAATCAAAAGGCCACTTGCAAACGGATCAAGCGTCCCTGTATGACCAACTTTATCCAGTTTCAATTTCTTTTTGATCTTACTGACGACGTCGTGTGAAGATAGACCTATCGGTTTATCAATAATGAGAAAACCATCCATCCAATCACCTCTATTTATTATACCGTAATACGTGATAAAAAGAAATAAAAAAAGCACTGACGTGCTTTCATTATTTGAATTGATTCATCCAAGCTTGTACGCGTTCTTTAGGTTGATAACCTGATTGGCGATCAACTTCTTCGCCATCCTTATAGAGGACCACGGTTGGAACTGAACGAATGCCAGCTTCAATCGCCTGATTGCGATAGAGATCAATATCCACACGGAAGAACTTGACTTCTTCCATTTCAGTACTAATTTGTTCTAAAACAGGCTTTAACATTTTACATGGTCCACACCATGTTGCAAAGTATTGTACAACCACCAATCCTTGTTGTCCAATAACATCTTGATAATTTTGTCCCTGATAATCAATCATTAAATTTTCCTCATTTCTTTATAATTTTCACTTTCTATTATATGTTTAATCATACCATATTTCAAGGGGTTCGCACTTATTTAAGTGTAATAATGGTTACACCATTGAGTCCCTCACCCTCACCTCCGTAACGATGGGAGTTGATATAAGGTGATCCCTTAATATAATCGTAGACAGCCTTTCTAACGGCTCCACTTCCAAAACCATGAATAATGCGCAATGTCGAAAGTCCAGAAAGCATGGCATCATCAATGGCTTGATCGAGTGCTTCTTTCACCTCTTCAAATCGATAACCTCTCAAATCTACTTCCATTTTCCCTTTTCTAGTAGGTTCAGTGTTGGTATCTATTTTTTTAGGTCTAACGATTTTTTGAACACTTTTTTTAGGTTCTTCTTTGCGTAGATCAGCGATATGAAAGGTTAAATCGAATTTACCAAAGGTAACCCTAACATCATCTCCCTTAATGCTTTTTACTTTTCCATATTGTTGATAGGGTGTTATGAAGACGTCGTCACCAACCGCTATTTCATCATCAAAAGTCAAAATACCTTCTTGTTTAACCGATTGATTGAGTTGATATTTAAGGTTTGCTATCTCTGGATTTGAAAGTTCTCGTTTTTCTGAGAGTTCCTTGAGAATCATCATGACTTCTTCTTTGAGTTCACGCCACTTTTTTTCTTCTCGCTCTTTCGTTTTTAAAATGATGGCATCCTGATCTTTCAATAATTTTTCTTTTGCTTGTTGGTAGGATTTTTTCTCTGAACTGACCTCTTCATAGATCTTAGCTATACGCTCTTTTTCACGTTCAATATAAAGCATTTCATCGTTGAGTTTTTCCATGATTTTCGCTAGATCTGTCTGTCTACCCTCATAGATCTTTTCTGCATTTAAGACAACATCTTCTTGTAAACCGAGACGTCTTGCAATCAAAAATGCATGAGAAGATCCCGTTGTTCCCATCTGCAGAAAATAAAGTGGTTTGAGTGTCTCTTTATCAAATGCGACAGATGCAGTTGCCATATGTGGCTTTTCATAAGCAAAACTTTTAAGTTCGGAATAGTGTGTGGTTACCATCATACGAATATTATACTGGGTTAGCCTATTGAGAATAGCCATAGCAAGTGAGACACCTTCATTGGGATCTGTTCCACTACCCAGTTCATCCAATAAAACGAGTGTATGATCATCAATGGTATCAATCATTTTGATGATTTTGGTCATATGACTAGAAAAAGTCGATAAGGACTGCAAGATCGATTGCTCATCACCAATATCTGCGAATACTTGATCAAATAACGCAACCTGACTCGATTCGGAGGCTGGGATAAGCAACCCTGATTGTGTCATTAATGTTAGCAAACCTACGGTCTTTAATGCAACCGTTTTTCCTCCTGTGTTGGGTCCTGTGATCAACAAGATTCTCACGTCATCATTGAGCTCAACGTGAATGGGTACAGCACTTTCTAAATCGAGCAAAGGATGCTTTGCTTTAATCAGTGAAATTCTTCCTTCTACATTAATCTGTGGTTTTTTAGCGCGTATATCTTTAGCATAACGTGCTTTCGCTTGATTAAAATCAAGAATTAGAAAAAGATCTAGGTTATCTTTAAGTGATTCTTTGGCATCGTGAACAGCTTCAGACATAAGATGCACAATTTTTTCAATTTCGCGTTCTTCTTGGATTTTGAGTGCTTCCTTTTCTGCAGTGAGTTGTCTTGTTGCTTCCGGTTCTATATAGACTGTTTGTTTGGACGCTGAAACATCATGAATGATCCCTTTAATCTTATGCTTGTAAGCATCTTTAACCGGTATGCAAAACCGATCATTTCTCATAACGATAACAAGTTCATTGAGATAATTACTCTGGTCAATTAAGAGTTTTTGTAATTTGTCTTGAATCTGCTTATCTATTTTTTTGAGTTCTCTACGAATGTGTTGAAGTTCAGGTGTCGCATCATCAAGAATTTGTCCATCTTGATCCATCTTTGAATCCATGTATTTAAGTAATGAACCATGCGAATGAATGCCTTCAAAATAGGACAATAATATGCCTAAAGAAATTTTATTTTTCTCGGTTTCTTTGAAATAACTCAACATATCTTTTTCCATGACTAAAAACAGGCGAACATAGAGTAATTCTTGAAGTGTGAATGCACGATCTAAACTAGCGTATTGTATAAGTTCATGAATATCATAATCTTCCATGAGTGGAAGTATGCCCTGACGCTCAATCAAACTTAACATCTGATCGACTTCGTTTAGTTGACGTTCGACAAATAAAAGATCGGTTGATGGCTCTAACGCCAAAATTTCGCTCCTAATCGTGTTTGATTTGGCATAGTGAGCTACTTTTTCTAGAATTAGATGAAGTTCTAATGGTTTTGTCATAAATCGCATAAGGGCCACCTTTTTTTGTTTTTTTATGGTATAATTATAAGAGATAGGAGAATGAATGAGTGAAATATTACACGATTAGCGTTTCAGAAACAGAACTTGAACAATTAAATCGTGTTTACCAGTATCATGCTATTGAAGATAATAATCCTTATCTTCTTTTTCATGCAGTACACAATGACATCGATATTTTAGCCTATAAAACGGGCAAAGTTTTATTACAAGGTAAAGAAATCACCCATGAATTAATCTCGATTAAGAAACATCTCAATCGTGAAGACTATGCTGCCATTGGCTCTGATGAAGTCGGTACCGGTGATGTATTTGGCCCCATTGTCGTTTGTTCAGCATATGCTGACGTTCAAGATATCCCCTTTTTAGAATCACTTAATGTCAGAGATTCTAAAAATCTAAGTGACAAAATCATTGCGCAAATTGCACCAAAGATAGCAAAACGTCTAACCCATTCACTGCTCATACTTCCACCAAAGAAATATAATGATCTTTCATCCAAGGGATATAATCTCAATAAAATAAAGGCGTTGCTTCACAATCAAGCTATCGTCAAGACAACATCGAAACTTGAACATCAAGTTCCCGTGATAGTTGACCAATTCTGCACACCTCAATTATACTTTAATTATATTAAAGAAGAAACCTTAATTTATCGTGACATCGATTTCCATACCAAGGCTGAACAGGTCCACTTAAGTGTTGCTGCTGCATCCATCATTGCAAGATATGCATTTTTGGTTAAAATGAATGAATATGGTAAAAAGCTTGGCTTGGAACTGATTAAGGGAGCCAGTAAGGATGTTGATGATCAATTAAGACATCTCGTCAAACTGAAAGGTAATCAAATTTTACCCCTTGTAGCAAAGGTTAACTTCAAAAATGTTACAAAGCAGAATTTGCTCTAAGTTCATCTAAATAATCACTAAAATTTTGAGGTAGTTTGGCGGTAAAAGTCATCTGCTTCTTTTTTGTTGGATGCATGAGTGTTAAGTGTTCAGCATGTAAAAACTGTCCTTTTTCACCAATCACATCTTTGGGTCCATAGATGGGATCTCCAACAACGGGATGATGGATATATGCCATATGTACTCGAATCTGATGGGTGCGACCTGTTTCAAGTTCACATGAAACAAGTGACATATCTTTAAATGTCTCTAAAACTTTAAAATGAGTAACTGCCCTTTTACCTGTAGCTATCACAGCCATTTTAAGTCTATTTTTAGGATGTCGTGCAATCGGAGCATCGATGGTACCTTCGCTTTCATCAAACTTTCCATAGACCAAAGCTTTGTACTCTCTTTTAATGACATGTTTTGATAGTTCACTCGATAAAAACTGATGACTTTGATCATTTTTGGCAACCACGAGCAATCCAGAGGTATCCTTATCAATACGATGAACAATACCTGGACGAACCACACCGTTGATCGATGATAATTCATCGGCATGAAAAAGCAAGCCATGAACTAAGGTGGGTTCATGATAACTCGAAGCTGGATGAACCACCAATCCTTGTGGTTTATTGATGATCATCATATCGTCATCTTCATAGACAATATCAAGTCTAAGATCAACTGCTTCTAAATCTAAAGATTTAGGTTCCATTTCTTCTAATTCTATATGATCGTTTTCTTTGATTGCGTAGCCGCTTTTAACCTTGATGCCATTGACAAGACAAAAACCCTCTTTGATCAAGCGTTGAATATAACTGCGACTCGCTTCTTGCAATAGATTTTGTTGAATAAACTGATCGAGTCTTAGACCCACATAGGATTTATCAACATCAATGGATTTCTTCATGATGTTTTTTCTCCTTCTTCCGCTTCTCATCTAAGATAAACAAATCGATAGCAAACAAGACAATCGCAGCACTGAGATACATATCTGCTAAATTATTGTAAAAATTAGAATTACCCAAAATGTAATCTAAAAATGGAAAGTGCATAAAATCAATGACATATCCAAAGATGGCACGGTCGATGGCATTACCAATCGTTCCTGCAATGAAGAGTGCAATAGAGATACTATAGACTTTTTTATGATGATAGTTGGTTGCAAGAAAAAGATATCCAAATATCGCGAGTGCAATGATGGTTGCTACCATGAAGAGTAGTTGTTGACCCTCGAGTGCACCAAAAGACATCCCAGGATTTTGATGATAGGATACCTCAAAGAGATAAGGAATCCACGTGTGATTGGGTCCGTTCAGGATTAAGGATGTACTTGCAAGATATTTAGTTAATTGGTCGATGCCAAGTGCAAACACGATAATAACTAAGCTAATTAACATATAAACTCCTAAAATATAATGGATAAGACGATAATGCCTATGGTCAATAGTACAAGCGATATGATGGTTGCTTCAACGAGTAATGGAATTCTTGTGTTCATATCACGAATGGGCTCATGGTAGTTCTTTAGTAGTATATAATAAAATGCATAATAAAGAAACGGCCATGCGACAACCAATAAAACGAGTAAAATCGCTAAAAATAAAGTAAGTTTAGCTATTATAAACATATTGATAATGACTAAAGCGGGTAAAAGTAAGATGATGAATGAAATACCAAGTGCTCCAAATACAGATTTGACAACGTTTTTGACTTGAGCTTTACTATCGATCATCTTAACAAGTTTCTTATAGCGATAGAAGAATTGTCCAATACGATTAATTAATGACTTCATAAAGACCTTGTACCGCCTCTTCGATAGTTTCTACAGGTATCAAAATAAAGCTGTGTTGTATGTTGGTTATGTCACTTAAATGAGCTTTTGGAATAAAGAAAATGTCGATATTTTCGTCTTCTGCTGTGTATATTTTTTGTCGAATTCCACCGATTTCTCCGATGGTTCCATCGCTATTTATCGTTCCAGTTCCAGCAATTTCCAATTGTCCAATGTTTACTTTTAGTAAACTTACATAAATACTTAGCGTCTGCATCATACCACCGCTTGGTCCACCGATAACGCTGTTTAATCCTGGTAATTCAAACGATGGTGTAGCCCGTTCAATCTCATAGTGGGTATAAAATCGAAGATCAGGTTCAGCATCATCTAGCTCATAACTTACAAAGATAACTTCATCACGATCTCTTTTTTTAACCTCTAAAGTCACTTCTTTTTGACTAGCTAGTGTCAAAAATTCAGCTTCAGTTGAATCGCTATAACTTACACCATTAACGGATAGCACGATATCTCCTATCGATAGCTCTTTGATCCTACTTGGCCGATAAGATATCATTAATCCACCAAAATGATAGTCAATTACAATCTCATCATCCGTTTCGGATGCTAAAAGATATGCTTGTATGATCGAATTTTGTAAGGATGATAGCTTGGATACCTGTCCAGACAAATAATCATCACGCAATGAAGTATCTTTTTGACGCACGGATAAGGGATAAACTTCCATCTTTTCGTTAACACCTGCAACAAAACCTTGAAAAGGAGTCATTGGATAATAGTTATAAACATAGATGGTATAAAATTGCTCGACAAAATCGATACCTTCAATCTGGATGCTTTCCTCTACTGGTGTCAAACCACCAGGAGCTAGCACCTGTTTTTGTGTTGGCATCACGAGTACAAATAAGAAATAGACATACGGAAAACTTAGTATGATCCAAATATGTTTATATTTTTTGAGAAATGTTAACATAAGAAAGCTCTCCAACCTCTATCTTTCGATAGGTAATATGGGCAGCTTCGAGCATTTTAATGGCTGCTTGATGCTCCTTGGTGTGTTGATATTTATCCGATTCATAGACGATCTCTTGTATACCACTTTGAATAATGAGTTTAGTACATTCATTGCAGGGAAAAAGTGTAACATAGATCGTTGATCCCTTAAGGTTTGTCGTCGCATTTAGGATAGCATTGGCTTCTGCATGAACGACATAGGGGTATTTGGTATCCACATACTCTCCTTCACTATTCCATGGAAAAACATGATCGTCACATCCCTTAGGTAAGCCGTTATATCCAATACCTACAATACGACGGTCCTGATTGATAATACATGCACCAACCTGTGTGGACGGATCTTTACTGCGTAAAGCAGATAGTTTTGCAACTCCCATAAAATATTGATCCCATGAAATATAGTCTTTTCGCATTACTTCTTCTCCTCTGGTTTAGCAAGATTTAAATCGACATGACAATATCCACCTGGATTTTTCTTTAAATAATCTTGGTGATAGGCTTCTGCTTCTTCAAAATCAAGGCTTGGTTTAACCTCTGTTTGCACGCGAGGTAATTGGTCTTTGAAGTAAGATACCATGTAATCTATAATTATTTTTTTATCCATTTCATTCTCATAATAGATACCTGTACGATATTGTCTACCAATATCATGTCCTTGTCTATTTCTTGAGAATGGATCGATGATTCTAAAAAAATGCTCTAAAACTTTTTCCAATGATATGATTGTTTCATCATAAATAACTTCAATAGCTTCAGCATGGCTAGCAATACCTGCACACACTTCCTGATAGGTGGGATGTTTTTTATTACCATCAATATAACCTACGGTGGTGTCATGGATACCTTTAAGTTGGTTGAAATAGCCTTCAACACCCCAAAAACAACCTCCAGCTAAGATGATTTTCTTCATTTTTTCTCACCAACTTTTATATTTAATTCTTCAAGTTGAACAGGATCAACATCACTGGGTGCCTGCATCATCATATCCTTTGCACTCTGAGTTTTAGGGAATGCGACAACATCTTTAATATTGCTTGTATGTGTCATCAACATGACGATTCGATCAAGTCCTAAAGCAAGTCCACCATGTGGTGGAGTTCCATATTTGAGTGCATCAACAAAGAATCCAAAGCGTTGGTTAATATCATAATCTGATAAACCTAATGTATCAAACATCAAGCGTTGGACTTCCTGATTGTGTATACGAATCGATCCTCCACCGATTTCATAACCATTAAGTACGATATCATATGCTTTTGCCATCGCACGTTTGGGATCTTTTTTCAACACATCAGCGTCCTGTGGTGCGGTAAATGGATGATGTTTTGCATAGAAACGTTTATCCTCTTCACTGTACTCAAGCAGTGGCCAATCTGTTATCCATAAGAAATGATAGGTGTTCTCGGGAATCATCTTGAACTCATTTGCGAGTGCGATGCGAAGTGCACCGAGCGACTGAGAAACATCATCAAACGTACCTGCGACTAAAAAGAGGATCGCATGCTCATCCAAATTGAAATCAAGTTCATGATCTTGGATGTATTTCGCAAGAGAACCTGTATATTTACCATCTTGTTTTTTGATATAAGCGAGCATTTCTCCATGGTTTTTCTTGACAATAAGGCTATATTCATCGATTTTCTTACGTGTTACACTTGATCCATCTTTTAAGATGAATCCTCTGATATGTTCCTTGTTTTCAAACAATGGAATTTGAATACCTTCAAAAGAAGGTTTATAATCTTCAATCCATAGTTCATAACGAGTATCTGGTTTATCGGTACCATAGCGTTCCATTGCTTGTTGATAACTCATGGATATAAAGGGTGCTTTAATATCGACACCTAGAACACGTTTGAAGGTATAAACCATCACTTTTTCAATCAGGCTCTGAATATCTTCCATATCGACAAATGAAGCTTCAATATCAACTTGTGTGAATTCTGGTTGTCTATCTGCTCTTAAATCTTCATCTCTAAAGCAACGTGCAATTTGAAAATAGCGTTCCAAACCAGCAATCATGAACAGCTGCTTATACATCTGTGGTGATTGTGGTAGTGCATAAAAGGTTCCAGGGTAGAGTCTTGATGGAACTAAGTAATCCCGTGCTCCCTCAGGGGTTGATTTACCCAATATAGGTGTTTCAAGCTCTAAATAACCTTCTTCTACCAACACTTTTCTGATCGCTTGTATAATCTCATGACGTTTGATCATAAAATTTTGCATAACAGGTCTTCTCAAATCGAGATAACGATACTTGAGTCTCGTATCTTCAAGTGCATCGGTTTGGTCATTGATGGTAATAGGAGGTGTCTCTGCCGTATTGAGTAATACGAGTTCTTTGACATCGACTTCGATTGCTCCAGTTTGAATCTGCAAATTTTTGCTTTCTCTTTCGATGACAATACCTTTGACTTCAATGACATACTCATTTCTGATCTTTAATCCGAGTTCATAGTATGGATTTTCAGGCTTGATGAGTAGTTGTGTGATCCCCATCCGGTCTCTCAGATCGATAAAAATCAGTCCTCCGAGATTTCTAACCTTAGCAACCCACCCTTTGAGATAGACACTTTGACCGATATGCTTAATCGTTAATTCATTGTTGTGATGTGTGTATGTTTGCATACTAAATACCTACTTTTTCTTTCATATACTTGGTGATACGTGCAAATGGAACTTCATCCTGTACTTCAGTTTGGGTGTCTTTGATACCCACACATCCCTTTTGATACTCATCTTCTCCTAAAATAATCAGGTATTTAGCACCTAATCGAAGCGCTTGTTTTAGCTGTCCCTTAAAGGCTTTTTGGGTATAGTTCATATCTGCAATCAAACCTGTTTGTCTTAAATCATGAAGTATCTTTGATCCCATCACACGATGATTATCATTAAACACGATGACATAAGCATCGAGCACATCTTCTTTAGAAAGTTCAATATTTTCTGCTTCCAATGCGAGCAGAAGTCTTTCCATACCACACGCAAAACCAATACCTCCGAGATCTGGACCACCCAGTTCACTTACGAGTTTTTGATAGCGTCCCCCACCACCTAAAACATTTTGTGCACCAAATCCTTCAATATCAGCTTCAATTTCAAAAACAGTATGACTATAGTAATCGAGCCCTCTAACCAATCTAGGGGCGATTTCATAACTGATTTTACTCATATTGAGATGCTCAATCACTTCTTTGAAATAGTTTCTAGATGATGTGTTTAAATAATCTTGAGGTGTAGGTGCACTCATGACTGCTGGGTGTTTTATATCGACTTTGCAATCTAAAATACGCAAAGGATTTTTATTAAGTCTTGCTTGACAGTCTTCACAGAGAGTTTCTTTGTGCGGTGTAAAATGTTTGGTTAAGGCTTCCTGGTAATTTCTTCTCGACTCATCGTCACCTAAACTGTTGATGCGAACACTGACACCTTTGAGTCCTAATTTACGAATAAAATCATAGGCAAGCATAATCATCTCAGCATCGAGTGCTGGATCAATCGCTCCAATAGCCTCGACACCAAACTGATAAAATTGACGATAGCGACCCTTTTGAGGACGTTCATAGCGAAAATTAGGTCCGATATAATAGACTTTTTCAAGTTCTTGGGAAGCATAGAGTTTGTTTTCAACAAAACTTCTGATCACACCTGCAGTTCCTTCGGGTCGAAGAGTTAGCTTGCGATCACCACGATCATCAAAATCATAGGTTTCTTTATTGACCATATCCGATAACTCGTTTTGACGATGAAAGACTTCGCTGTATTCCATAATCGGTGTGCGAATTTCCTTCATGTTATAAAGTTTTAAAATGTCATGAATCTTTTGTTCGAGTGCATGCCAACGAAAAGATTCATTGGGTAAAACGTCATAGGTTCCTTTGACTTTGTTGATAGCCATAATATCTCTCCTTTGTAAGTTCATAAATGATGATTTCATCTTCGATGATTTCTTTATCTTTTTCCATAATGAGCGGTTCAGTTCTCACTTTAATAAAATGGTTCTTTTCAATCACTTTTTGACTTGCTACATTGTTCTTCATATGTTTGATATGAATAATGTCATATTTAAGGTGTTCAAATCCCACACGTATGAGTTCTGCTAGTGCTTTTGTCATGACACCTTGATTCCAATAATCCCTGTGAATAACATACCCAATTTCAGCTCCATTTTCATTTGGTTTCTTACTGTGAAAATCGATGGTTCCTATCATCTTGTTTTTTTTAATATCGATGATAGCATACCCTCTTGGTAATCCTCGCTTCACGCGTGGATAAAAGATTTTTTTGATGGCATATTTGGCTTCAATAGGCTTTTGATAGTGACTCCATGTGAGAAATCGTGTTACCTCTGGATCCTTACCGTAATCATACATATCTAAATAATCTTTTTTGATAATCGTTCTAAGCATATAGCCGTCAAAGACAACTGTAGGCATATCGATATAAGGTTTTTTCATCACTCACCTCATGAAAATAAAAACGTCCCTAAAAAATATCTAAGGACGTAAATGTTTACGCGGTACCACCTTAGTTCTAGAGATTCTCTAGCCCTCAATTGATTGTTGATGTCTCCAAAGGTGTCACAAATCATTGATAGATTTCCTTTTTCACAGACGATTCGATTACATTATCATGATACAGTAAAATAAACCCTTTGTCAATTACATTTCAATGAGGATGGTCACAGGTCCATCATTGATGGAATAAACCTGCATATGCTCACCAAATCGACCCATTTCTAAAGGATGGTATTTCTTAAGTTCATCACAGATGAAATGATAGAGTGGTTCTGCTTTTTCAGATCTTGCTGCTTGAATAAATGACGGACGATTATTACCTTTTGTATCTCCATAGAGTGTAAATTGTGAAATGACAAGAAGGCTACCACCAACGGAAGCTAGCGACTTATTCATCTTACCTTCTTCATCTTCATTGATACGTAGCTGATGAATTTTTTGTGCAAGTTTAATGGCTTGTTCCTTCGTATCATCAACATGGATCCCAAGGTAGATGAGATAACCTCTTTCAATTTGCCCAACCATCTTTCCATCAACTTTGACATGCGCCTCGGTTACGCGCTGAATGACCGCTCTCACTTAAAGTCTCTTTCTACTGAGTAAATATCCGAAATCTTTCTCAGGTTAGCCATCAGTGTTTGAAGTTGTGAACTATTTAATATAGATACTTTAAGTTTAATGATAATTTCAAACGATGTGGTTGTCATCGCATTCACCTCCGCAATAGCAATGGATGATGCATTAACCGTCGTTATAACATCTGCTAACAGCGAAGGTTTATTGGTTCCAACAAGTTTGATCCAGGTCGGATATTTACGTGTTATATCCGAAGACCAATAGGCTTCGATCAATCGATTTTCTTCAAACTGTTTGCAGTTTGGACAAAATGATGCATGAATGACAATCCCCGATTGTTTGGACACATAACCTATAATGGGATCACCCGGAATGGGTAGGCAGCAGTTTGCAAGCTTTAATTGAGGTGATGATAATCCCTCAATAACAACACCTGTTTCACTGTGCGTTGTCAGCTGTCTTGCTGCTTTTTCCATCTGACGCTGTAAGAGCATCTGTGGATCTGTTTCAATACCTAAGAGTTTATTGACAACCGTTTTAGGTGAAAGATTTCCTTTTCCTATTTCTAAATAGAGTTCAGGAATCGTTTGGATCATGTTTTTCTCAAAATGCTTTTTAACAAAAGCATCTTCAAGAGGTTCTGTTACTTTATGTGCAACAAATTCTCTATCCAGAGCATCTTTACCCATCTGAATGAGTGAATCTTTGTTGAGTTTATTCAAAAAGCTCTTAATCTTATGTCTAGCGTGTTGTGATTTCGCTATCTTGAGCCAGTCTTCACTCGGTCCCTGTGAAGCTTTGCTGGTCTTGACACTGACAATATCACCGGTATTGAGTTCATAATCGATGGTGACAATACGGTTATTGACAATAGCACCAACCATTTTATTACCAACATCGGTATGAATGCGATAGGCAAAGTCAATCGGTGTTGCACCTTTGGGAAGTTCAATCACTTCACCTTTAGGTGTAAATACATAGACATTCGCATCAAGGATATCACCTTTGATGGTACCAACAAATTCCTCAGCACCACCTGATGTTTCATCGGTATCTTGACTCATCTTAAGGAGTTCTCCATACCATTTGAGTTTTTGAGCAATCTCAAACTGTTCCTTTTCTCTTGAGTACGTCTTATTTTCTTTATATGCCCAGTGAGCTGCAATCCCATATTCAGCGATTTGATCCATTTCAGGTGTTCGTATCTGAACTTCAAAAAGGGTACCATCATCGGATAATACCGTTGTATGAAGCGATTGATACATATTGGGTTTCGGTACAGCAATGTAATCTTTAAACCGACGGGGTATCGGTGTAAAGTTAGCGTGAATGATACCTAATGCTTGATAACAGGTTTCTATCTTGTCAACTATGATGCGAACAGCGAGTAAATCGTAGATATCTTCAAATTGCTTGTTATCCTTGACCATCTTCTTATAAATGGAGTAGATATTTTTAATACGTCCTTTAATCTCAAAATCGTGAAGATCCGATTGATCAAAAAGAATTTTAATATTGGATATCACTTGATCGATCGAAGCTTCTCGCTCTGATTTTTTTGCTTGAATCATGTTGGAAACGCGATAGTACATCGGAGGATCCGTATAGCGAAGCGAGCGATCTTCGAGCTCAGCTTTAATTCTAAAGATACCTAAACGATGCGCAAGAGGAGCATAGATTTCCAATGTTTCAGTAGCTATCTTGTACTGCTTTTCAGGTGTCATTGATTCCAGTGTTCTGATGTTGTGTAGACGATCTGCTATTTTTATCAAGATGACCCGAATATCTTTAGCCATTGCCAGTAGCATTTTTTGATGATTATCTGCTTGTGATACACTTTCATTAAATGATAATTTGGACAATTTGGTCACACCATCAACGAGCTGACTAATATCTTGACCAAAATGTTGAGCTACCTCTTTGAGTGAAAGTGAGGTATCTTCGACGGTATCATGCAGGAGTGCAGCGATAATGGTTGCAGGTCCTCCGTGTAGGTCAGCAATAATCTTTGCAACTGCAACAGGGTGAGTAATATAGGCATCACCGCTTTTTCTCATCTGTCCATCATGTTTTTCCTTCGCCAAAAAATAAGCCTTTTCAATCAGCTTAATGTCCGATTCACGCTTGATGTATGAACCAAACGATTCAGATAGGGAAATCCATAAAGGATCTGTCATATAACCACCTATTAATAAGTTATTAATGTTAGAATATCATATCCAGCAAGTTTCTGTCTGCCATTCAACTCTGAAAGTTCAATAAGGAATGCTAAACCTACGACCTCACCACCTAGTTTTTCAACGAGCTTAATGGTTGCTTCCATGGTACCACCGGTTGCTAATAAATCATCAACAATGATCACTCTATCCTTAGGTTTAACAGCGTCTGCATGCATACACAATTCATTGGAACCATATTCAAGATCATATTTGACACTGACGGAATCTCTTGGTAGTTTTCCTGGTTTTCTAACCGGTGCAAAACCGATACCTAAATCGGTTGCAACAGGACAACCAAAAATAAACCCTCTTGCTTCAGGACCCACGATCATTGTCGCTTGTTTTTCACGTGCAAATGTTGCGATTGCCTTTGATGCAAAGGCGTATGCTTTACCATTTGACATGAGTGGTGTAATATCTCGAAAGAGTATCCCTTTCTTAGGAAAATCGGGTACATCTGCAATCCATTTTTTTAAGTCCATACTATTCCTCCAACTGCGGTATTAAACAAAAAAAGGTAACCGCGAATACCCCATTATTTTATCTCATTTTCCATGTTTTAGCAAGTATGCTATAATGGAAAGTAGGTGATCGTATGAAGCCACTTGCATATCGTATGCGTCCAGAAAAATTTGAAGATGTCTTTGGACAAGACCATCTGGTTGGACCAGATGGTGTTTTAGTACAAATGCTCAAACGAAAAAAGCTTTTATCTTTTATTTTATATGGACCTCCAGGGACTGGAAAAACAACCATTGCAAGTATTTTTGCAAAAGAATCGGGATTGGATCCTTACTTTTTCAATGCATCCACCGATACCAAAGCTCGTCTAAAAGACATTTTAGATACAACAGCTTATCATGATATTTTGATAGTCATCGATGAAATCCACCGGATGAAAACCGATGTTCAAGACTATCTTTTACCCTTTATGGAAAGTGGTAACGCCACCGTGATAGGTATTACAACACTCAATCCCTATCAATCCATCAATATGGCTATACGTTCGAGATGTCATCTCTATGAAGTCAAAAAATTGGATGAAGATTCGATTGAAAAAGCCCTAATGGCAGCGATTAAAGAGCTTGATGTTGATCTTCGAATCGAACAGAATGCACTGCGTGCAATCATACGTTACAGCAATCATGAGATACGTACAGCATTAAATATACTTGAAAGTGCTTCACTCATCTTAAATGATGGTGATTTATTGACTCCACAGACAGTCTATCGCATAGCGGGTCGTATGACACATGATCTTGATGACAGAGAAGACAACTATTATGATCTCTTATCTGCTTTACAAAAGTCAATTCGGGGATCTGATGTGGATGCTAGTATACATTATCTTGCCAGATTGATTACTTTAGGTGATCTTCCATCCATTGTGAGAAGACTTATGGTCATCGCTTATGAGGACATCGGTTTAGCAAATCCTCTGATGGGCGGAAAAGTCGTGAGTGCATGCGATGCAGCCATGCGTGTTGGTTTTCCAGAAGCACGCATCATCTTAGCAACGACAGTTATTGATATGGCGATATCGCCTAAATCAAATACCGCAGTACTTGCTATCGATCAAGCACTCTTTGAGTATGAAAATGAAGATACCGGTGTCGTACCTGATCATGTGGATAACAGAAAAATCAAAGTACATCCAGAGATCTATCGCTATCCACATAACGATAAAGATTCCATCAACGATCAAACCTATTTGCCTGACAAAATTAAGGATGCGATCTACTATCATCCGAAAGAGGAATCATCTTATGAGAAAGCACTCGCTGAAAGACTTAAGGTTTTGGATAAAATCAAACATAAAAAAAGACTCTAAAATCTATGAAATGATAAGATGTTAGTAGACATATAAAAAGTCACTAGCATCTTTTTTCATGTTTAAATAGATTTGAAGGGAGGATTTATGATGGGAAGACCAAAGGGAGTAAAGAGCGAACGCCCCAATCGT
>JAVEVJ010000038.1:0-10578 GCA_034005105.1 Acholeplasmataceae bacterium
AAGAATTTTAGTCAATTCATTCAGGGATTCATTGTCTTTGTATGTATCATTGTGGGTATTGATCTTTTATCAACTTGGATTAAGACACTTAAAAAGAAAAAAGCATAAAAAAATGCAGTCACCAACTGCATTTTTTATTGTACTAATTAACGTATGGACGCTTTTCTTCTTCCTTATCAAGGATTGGACGCTTTTCCTCTTCAATCTGTTTTTCTTTTTCCTTTGATTTTCCCTCATTGAGCTCTTTTGCATATTCTCTATATTTCTTGTAGCCACCATAACCATCAAAACCGAGATATGCGGCACCGATAATGGAAATCACAAGTAAGAATATAGCAACAGAACCGTGATCAAAATCTGGAAGAACGGCAATTACAGTTCCTAAGGTTAAGGCTGCAATATGAACCCAAAACTTTGGTATTTCTGTTTTTTCACCAAAGAAGACAACCGAATTGAAGTAAACCAAACCTCTTGCATAAAAGAAGAATGCGAGAGAATAACGATAGACGTAACCCCAGATAGCTTCATTTTGAAGATCTCTTGTCAAAGCAACATAGATGAGGATGCCTCCGATAAGTGTATCAAAAATAATCTCGATTAAATTGATAGTGCGGAGTACTTCCTTATTGAGTGATTTTAACAAAGGAACAACTCTAAAGATAGAAAAGACGACAATAGCAACCCCAGTAATGGTGTAGACGACCTCTTTGGCAAAGATCATGTAAACACCGACACCAACTAAAATCGCAGCAAGAACGAATTTTAGGACCCATCCGTAACCATATTTCATTTTACTCATAGTAAAGCCTCCTTCACCATAATCTACTTGCATTATATATGAAGTTCTTAGTTTATGCAACGAGGTTGAACACAAATACAGGTAAAAACGAGATGCAAACGTGTGTTAATTGTTATATAATATCATTGAATCATGAGGAGGTTTAAACATGAAAAATCGTATCATCGCTGTCACACCACTTATCAGTTTAATGTTGTTCCTGTTTTTTGGATTATATATGGATAACTGGAGTTTAGGGGCAAGTTTCTTTTTCCTTATACCGATTAGCTGGGTACTGTTTAGTCAACATCCCTTTAGAAGACTATCCGATATCATGCCACTCGTGGCACTCGCTGTCTTTTTATGGATTGGCTTTGGCTTTAAGGTATGGCATCCCACCTGGCTTGTCTTCTTAAGCATTCCCTTGGTTAACTTGATTGTTGAACGTAAGATAGACGCTAGAAAAATGGTTACCATCTTGGTCATCATTTCGTATATTGTTTTCGGTTTAATATCCACTGTTTGGCATCCTACATGGATAATGTTGCTGTTGATACCGATCATCAATACCCTCTTTTTTCCAAGAAAGTCGAGTATCATATATGCTGATCGCTCACTCAGAAGTCGGATTAGACACTATGTGATTGATGAAGAGAAAGATGAACAATAAAGCGGATTAAAGAATCCGCTTTTTTTATAAGGATTGATGATATCTTTTGAAAAAATAGGGTTCCTTAGGTGTAATGATAAAGAACAGTACAACACCCATGATGAGTCCACCTAAGTGACCATAGGTACTGATACCCGTAATCACAAAAGTTAGAATCAAATTGATTGCCATCAACTGTTGAATAGATTTAATTTTAGCTTGATGAAACCAAGGCTTTCTAAGAAGAGTTAACATAAAGAGTCCACCCATAATACCGAAGATAGCACCGGATGCTCCAACGGTGATAACAAGGTAACTGCCCAAATATACAACAGCGAGTGATGATGATATTCCTGATAAGAGATAAACTAAAAGTTGTTTGCGTGGACCAATGAGCATTTCAAGCTGAGCACCGAGATAGAAAAGCACGTACATGTTCATTAAAAAGTGAAACACATTAGCGTGTAAAAATATACCTGTAATGATGCGGTAGTATTCACCATATTCGATAATAAGCGGTGGGAAGATAGCACCCAAAATGATGAGATTTTCATTTCTAAAACCACCCATCATGAGTGTTGCGAAAAAAAATACGATATTGATACCCATCATCAGTGAAGTGATAGGAAAGCGTTTGATATAACCTGTGATTGATGATAGAAATTTCATAGTCCCTCGAATAACTTTGATTGATATGAACTATTGTAACACGAATGATTAAAAAAGAAAAAGATAGAGTAAACTCTATCTAATGTTTTTCTTTAACAAAGACATCATTGTATTGTCTATGCACTTTAATAAAGGTTGTGCATTTTGAAAGCTGTTTTAAAGTCGGTGCTCCAACATAAGTACAGGTTGAACGTACACCACCTAAAATGTCTTTAATGGATGTATCAATATCTGGTTTGAAAGGGATTTTGACCGTACGTCCTTCGGAGCTACGATATTCAGCAACTTCACCATGATGTTTGATCATCGCAGTCGATGAACTCATGCCATAGAATTCAACAAACTGCTTTTTCAGGAAAATGGGTTCATTGTTAATAGGATTACGCTGGTGGGTATTATGATACTCTGTGATAACCTCTCCTCCACCTTCGATATGACCTGCGAATAAACCACCCAACATCACAAAGTCTGCACCAGCTCCAAATGCTTTAGCAACATCTCCAGGACATGTACAACCACCATCACTGATGATGTGTGCACCTAAACCGTGAGCTGCGTCCGCGCATTCGATGATTGCTGAAAGTTGAGGATAACCAACACCAGTCTGTATACGTGTTGTACAAACAGATCCTGGACCAATACCGACTTTGACGATATCTGCACCGCGTAAGATGAGTTCCTGAGTCATATCTGCAGTAACGACATTACCCGCAATGATGACATGATTTGGATATGTTTTTCTGACCATTTCAACAAAATCACCAAAATATTCTGAATAGCCATTCGCGACATCGATACAGATGAACCGAATTGAAGGGTAAGCTTTTAAGATGGCTTTAAGATTTGCAAAATCTGTTTTTGATGTACCTGTAGATACAGCGAAATGATCAGGATTCAATCCGTCGATATGCTGATTAAAATCTTCAATCTCATAACTTTTAATCAAACAGGTGAAAAGTGAGTGACGCTGCAATGCTTTAGCAAGAGCCATGGTACCTACACCATCCATATTGGCTGCCATAATCGGAATACCTGTCCATTTTGTTTTAGCATGTTTGAAAGTGTACTCCCTATTTAAGTCAACATCGCGTCTACTAGCGAGCGCAGATCTTTTAGGTCTGATCAAAACATCACTAAAATCTAATTTTTCATCAAATTCAATTCGCATGATACACCTCGAGTCTAAATATTTAACTACGTTACTATTATAAGATATATATGCCCTAAGTGAAAGAACAAAATCAAAATTCATAGGTTTGTATGATAAATAAAGTACTATCTACTAAATATCGATTGAGCAGAAGAACTGATTGTGCTATAATGTGTTTGCAAATCACGGGTAGTGGCTCAGCTTGGTAGAGCACCTGGTTCGGGACTAGGAGGTCGCAGGTTCAAATCCTGTCTACCCGACCAAGAGACAACAATCATCGAAGATGGTTGTCTTTTTGTTTTAATAAAGATGAATGAGAAAGGGATGATCTGCTATGAAAAGGATTGGCTTAATCGGTGGTATGAGTTATGAATCAACACAAATCTATTATCGAATCATTAACGAAGAGATCAATCGAGCATTGAAAAAGTCACATTCTGCTGATTTGGTTATGTCATCTTTTGATTATCAAGAACTCAAAGAATATATGGAAGGTCATCGGTGGGATCTCGTCGAAGAGCGTCTTTATGAAAAGGGAAATCATCTCAAAATGATTGGTGCAAAGGGTCTTGTTTTGTGTGCAAATACCGTGCATATTGTTGCGCTACAACTCGAAAAGAGATGGGACATACCGCTCATACATATTGCAAAATGTGTACGTGATGAAGTTGAGCAATCAGACTTAAAAAAAGTATTACTTCTAGGTACACAATATACGATGAAAAGTGATATTTATCAAACCTTATTTAAAGAAAAAGGTATCGAGGTTATCACACCTTCTCTAAAAGATCAATTATACATTCACCAATGTATCTATAACGAACTGATTGTAGGTGATTTTAGGTTAGAAAGTCGGCATAAAATCGTTGAAATAATCCATAAGATGTCTGTTCAAGGTGTTATTTTAGGATGTACAGAGCTACCTTTGCTCATAAAAGATGAACATCTGAGTATCAAGCGATTAGATACGCTTTTCATCCATGCAAAAGCTATCACTAAGTGGATGTTAAAAGAATGAATCATCAAAACCAAGCTAAAAATATAGACTTTAGAAAAACATTGATCACTGTTTAATGTGATTATAAATATATTAATAATATATTAAGAAAATGTGTGTAAACAGTTTTCAACCCAATTAAATGGTAAAATTAGTATGTAAATTTAAGTAAGGAGAAGTTCATTGAAGAAATATGCACGCTCTCAATTTTATATGGCAGGAATATTTCTAGTGGTGTCCATCATCATGCTTTTTATCATTTATATCTTTGCTGTACAAACGATTAGAGAACGCCAAATCAAATTACTTGAATTAGAACTGGAAACGACCGAGTTAGAAGTTCAACTCTACTTTGAAGAATTTGAACATGCTGTTGATGATATAGAAACATATATTGAACACAGTGGAACAAGTGAACTTCTCGAATACATAACCAATAAACATAAACATCACGAAAAGATGGCAAGCATTTATTTTGGGACCGTTGATAATGTGATGTATAACTCAACGTCATTTATTCCACCACCAGGTTTTGATCTAAGAACACGTATATGGTATCAAATGGCTGTTGAAAGAAATCAAATGGTGGTTACACCTGCTTTTTTGAATGCAACACAAGATCTCATCATTTCAACCATTTCTAAACCCGTTTATGATGGAAATACATTATTAGGTGTTATCGGTATCGATGTCGAAATTAATAGTATTGATGCTTATATTGAATCACAGGTTATCGGTGAAACAGGATACAGTTTATTAGTCGATTCCAATCAGCACGTCATTACTTTTCCAAATCACTGGAATATTGCTCAAAATCTGATTGAACTATCTATGATCAATAATCATTTTGATGATTATGATGAGAACAAAGTGTATAAAGATGTCAAATTATATCATGATAAGGGAGCGATGATGTTTACAGACATCGTTTTAGATGAATATACGCTCATTATCTTTATGCCAAATAATGAGTTTTATCAAACAGAAAGACAGTTTGGTAATTTCTTTATTACGGTCTTTGTCATGATTAATATTATAGGTATTGGTTTTATCATTTTCAATCACACCTATATTATGCAACCTCTATCTCAATTGGATTTAGACATTGGTGGTATTGATATCAAACACCGAATTGGATACCGATTACCTATCAAAGATAACGATCGCTTTTTAGATGTTAAAAAATCTTTAAACCGCATTCTTGAGACCTCAGAGGAGTATTATTCCGAAAGACTTAGTATTGAAAATACGCTTCACTATGAAAACCAGAGATTCAAATTGCTCATTGACTCAACTCAAGATTTTATCATTCAAATCGATAAGAATCATATCATCATTTCAGCCTATGGTAGAGGACTTACCAAATTAAAGATTGATGAGAGTGAATTTGTTGGCAAAACGATGGATGAAGTCTTTTCACACGATAAGATTGCTCATGAAGAGATGGTTGAATTCGCACTTAAAGGTGAACACAAACTCTATGATTGGGATGTACACAGAGGAGCTCTTCATTTGGTATATGAGACAAGTGTATCACCAATCTATGATCAAAACGAAAACATTATCGGTGTTGTTTCCATATCAAGAGATATAACTGAAGCTACCAAAAGACAAGAAGAAATCCGCTATATTAACCAACATGATTATCTGACTGATCTATACAATAGACGGACGTTCCAAGAAAAATTTGACGAACTAACTGAAAAGAAAAAGTATCCATTAACGATGATGATGATAGATCTCAACGGTTTGAAACTGATCAATGATGCCTTTGGACATTTGAGTGGTGATTTAGCCTTAAAACTGGTAGCTAAAGAACTCAGCAAGCAATTAGCTGATCACTTTGTTGCACGTATTGGTGGCGATGAGTTTGCAGCAATCGTAACCGGTATTAAAGGTAATCGCATTGAACAACTCAAAGATACAATTAAATCGAATGTCTCGATGCTTAGTGTTGAAAACATCAAATTGTCGATATCGATTGGATCTGAAACCATCTTCAATGATGAAACCGACTTCAACGATCTCATTAAAAAAGCTGAAAACAATATGTATCGACAAAAGATTACCGAAAGCATGAGCATGCGCAACAATGTCATTAAAGCTATCCATCGAACGTTGACAGAAAAGTATCGTGAAGAAAGAATACATTCTGAAAAAGTGAGTCAACTTAGTTATGTGATTGGATTAGCGATTGGACTTAGTGAGGATAGTTTAAAGGAATTAAAACTAGCTGGTATGTATCACGACATCGGTAAAATTGCGATACCAGATGCCATCTTAGATAAACCGGATGCGTTAACAAACGAAGAATATGAAATTATGAAAACACATACAGAGGTTGGGTATAACATATTACGAGCGGCTGATGAGTATAGCAGACTCGCTGAATATGCACTTTCACATCATGAAAGATGGGATGGAAAAGGTTATCCAAGAGGTTTAAAAGGTGATGAGATTCCGCTCTTTTCACGTATAATCAATCTAGCTGATAGTTTTGATGCCATGACTTCAAATCGATCCTATCGGCATAAGATGACCAAAGATGCAGCAGTAGAAGAGATCATCAGACATGCTGGTAAGCAGTTTGATCCAGAACTTGCACGTTTATTTGTGACCAAAGTGTTGAAACGATCTTGGTATGATCTTAATAAGGGTGAATAACATTCATCCTTTTTTATTAATCCTGTTAGAATCTTATGAAATCTTGATATAATCAAGATAAAGCGAGGGATAAAGATGATACGAGCCATCATGCTTGGAGCGGGTAATAGAGGTCTTGGAACATATGGGGCATACGCACTAAGACATCCAGAGGATATCAAGTTTATTGCGATTGCTGAACCTGATCAAACACGACGTGAATATTTCGCAACACAACATCAAATCGATAGTAACAATCAGTTTACAGATGCACTTGATGTATTCAAGGTTGCTAAGTTTGCGGATGCTATTTTTATATGTACGCAGGATAGACAGCATAAAGAACAAGTTTTAAAAGCTCTTCGAATGGGATATCATGTTTTTTTAGAAAAACCAATGGCTGTCAAAGCAAAAGATGTTTTGCAAATCGAACGTCATCAAAAACTATATCAAAGAAAAGTAGTTGTTGCCCATGTGCTCAGATACTCTCCTTTTTTCATAAAGATTAAACAGATATTAAGTGAGAAAATGCTTGGAGAGATTATGTCGATCGATCATATCGAAAACGTTGGCATTATCCATCATTCACATAGTTATGTGAGAGGAAATTGGAGAAACAGCCAAACATCATCTCCAATGATTGTTGCTAAATCCTGTCATGATATGGATATTATCACCTTTTTACTCGATCAAAAACCAGTTTCTATAGCAAGTTTTGGAGAACTGAGTTACTTTAAACATGAAACCATGAAAGATGTCCCCAATCATTGTATGGATGGTTGTCCACACGAACATGATTGTCCTTTTTTTGCACCAAAAGTGTATTTAAATGCACCAGATTGGATGAAATTTCCAGTCTCAAATGGCTTATCAGAGGAAGCTATTTTGAAAGCTCTCAAAAAAGGGCCTTATGGAAGATGTGTATTTCGCTCCAACAATGATGTTGTCGATCATCAAACTGTCCAAATTCTTTATGATAAAGGTACGATTGTTAACTTCATGATGACGGCATTCACTCATGAGATTACCAGAACGATTCGAATCATGGGTACTAAGGGAGAACTCGTTGCGAATATGAATGATCCCTATATCAAAGTTATTCCTTTTGGAAAAGATGAAGTGATCATCGATGTTGAACCACAAGAAAGTGGTCATGGTGGTGGAGATACAGGTGTTATGAAGCGTTTTATCAATGCTTTAAAATACGATTGGGACACCCAAGATGATTTACGCATAGCTGTGATGGGGCATATGATCGCATTTGCAGCAGAAGAATCGAGACAGAATAACAAAATAATCGACTATCCAACATTTATTGAGGATGTACTATATGGAACTAAGGCAGGCTAAAGATCAAGAGCATATTCAGGTTGCTGATCTGGCAGTAAAAATCTTCAAATCAAACATGAAGAAGCAATTTATTAGACTCTTTCATCACGACAATTTAGCACACATGATGGTCGCAGTAGATCATGAAAAGGTTGTTGCATCTGTCAATCACTACGTGACGGATGTCCTATCCAATCGTGGTTGTTTTAAGGTTGCATCCATAGGAGCAGTATGTACGGATAAAGCTTATCGAAAGCAAGGTATAGCAAGTCAACTCCTTCATTTAACTGAAGCTAAAATGAGAGAAGAGCATGTTGATTTTTGCATTATTTCTGGTGATCTTGACATCTATCTTCGCTTTGGCGCAAGAGATGTGGGCTATTTGAAGCAATATATGATCACAAGATCTGATCAGATGAATCATATAGATATTAGAGAGTTTAACAATCAATTCGATGAAATCTATACTATCTATCAACAGGAAGATATACGCTATATTCGAACAAAAGATGAATTTATCGATCTATTTAAAGGACAAACCTATCCAGATGATGATCAAAGCTATCCAACCTATATCATCTATCATGAAAATAAAGCAAAAGCTTATCTAGTTTTAGAGAAACATCAAAGTCATCAAACACTTGGTATTAAAGAGTTTGCAGGTGATCGTCACTTGATCAAAGATGCACTTCAAATACTTTTGAACAAACATCATAAAGATAAAATCCGTTTGATCGCACCTACAAATGATCCTATCTGCAGATTAATGACTGACAAACCTAAAAAGATCACACAACAAGCAACGCTTAAAATCGTTGACGAATTAGCATTTATAACACATTTAAATGAATCAAATCAAAAAGAAAACATACCCGTATGGTATACCTTTAATAATAAGTTATATATATGTCATATCGAAGAGGAATCTTATATACTTGATCACGATGCCTTTCATCAGCTCATCTTTTCAGGTAAGATTCCAAAGGATTGGGTACTGAAACACAAAAAATGGATGAAACAACTCGTTCCAATCGAACTTCCTTATTCACACAATCTCAATTATCAATAAATTCGACTAAACGAAAGTCAGGTTACGGTATAGACATGAAAATAATCAGTTTATTGTGGTTAGCTATCATCACATTAATCCTCGCTTCATTGACCATCAAAGTAGAAGCAGCACAATCCTATGATGCTGTCTATTTCAGTTCAAAATGGTGTACAGTATGTCAAGCACTTGATCAAGTGGACCATGCGTTTGAACGCATGGAAGATCAGGGGATTATCCTTTTAAAGTATACGCTTGAAGATGATCCTGCATATACGCAAATATTTAGTAATTATCAGTTCACCTATGATGTGAAAAAAACGAGTGCGTTAGTACCTATTCTATTTATTGGTGAACAGTATTTTCAAGGAAGAGATGCGATCAATGAGGTCATCGATTCTGGAGTGCTTGTAGAGATAAAAAATACAGAGACCATGCCAACCATTTTAACTGCTCCACCAAGCGATTTTTCGCTTGTTTACTTTATCCTTTTAGGATTTGTTGATGGTGTCAATCCATGTGCAATTGCTATGTTATTAATTTTTATTTCCATGCTCGGATTTACGCAAAAGAAACGTGTACTACTCGGTGTTAGTTTAACCTTTATAGCAACCATTTTTATCTCATATTTTTTGTTTGGAACCCTTCTGTTTCATTATATGAATAGATTCAAGTTTTTGTCATTTTTCGTTAGCTATATCCCTTGGATAATTATCGGATTTACAGCCATTCTCTTTTTCTTAAATATCTATGATTTTATCGTCACATTGCTTCAAAAATATGATTTGGTGAAAAATCAGTTACCACGAGGAATCCAAAAGTTTAATCGAAGATTGATGGCTAAGTTTACCCAAACCCTAGAAGAAAAAAGCATCAAAGTGTATGGTGTTACCGTTTTGATTGGGATCATCATTTCATTTACTGAGTTTTTATGTACGGGACAAGCTTATTTGACAGCCATCTTGCACCTCATTCATTTTACAGATTATCTAGGTCGTGGTGTGCTCTTGTTATTTATCTATAATTTGATCTTTGTATTACCACTCATCATTATTACACTGATTGCATTAAAGACACAGCAAGTTGTCACAATCTCTGTGTTCATGAGAGAAAAATTGCATTGGATCAAACTGCTTAATGCACTTATCTTTTTAGCTATTTGTATTTATTATCTGGTGTTCATGATATAAGGAGGTAACTAACTATTAAAAGTCAAGAGACATTATCAATAAAACATAAAAAAACCTCATTATTTGTGATTTCAGAGGCTGATCCCTGTTACATATGAGACTTTATTACCAGCCACAGGTAATAT
>JAVEVJ010000039.1:0-10469 GCA_034005105.1 Acholeplasmataceae bacterium
TCTTTTTGCAAACGCTTAGCTTTGGTATCCAGTGTCGCAAATAGCATATCTTTTTCGAGTACAGGTTCAGAGTCATTGTGGAGATATGATGCAAGTGAATTCATGATCGATGACTTTCCAGCATTTGTATATCCAACCAATGCAACCACAGGAATTCTATTTTTGATACGTTGCTTTCGAGAGATTTCCTTCTCTGCTTTGATCTTAATAAGTTCCTTTTTGATGATGGAGATTTCAAGTGCTAATTTACGACGGTTGAGTTCAAGTTTTGTTTCACCAGGTCCTTTAGCATTATATGATCCACCACCCTGTCTAGAGAGTGAACTCGTCATGCCAACAAGTCTTGGTAACAAATAAAGTTTTTGTGCTAAAGCAACTTCAAGTACAGCTTCTTTTGATTTAGCACGTTCTGCAAAAATAGACATGATCAGAAAGCTGCGATCGATAACCTGTACATCAAGATCACTTTCTAGATGTTTAATCTGTGCTGGAGAAAGTGTATCATCAAAGATAACAAGATCGATATCATGAACAGTAATCATTTGCTTGATTTCTGTAGCCTTTCCACTTCCAACATATGTTCTTGGTGTGATTTCCTTAGCGTTTTGGATAACTTTATCCACGGTTTTAATATCGAGAGCGAGTGCTAAGTGCTCGAGTTCGATAAGTGATGCCATCGTCTCTTCATACGATGATTGGTAGGCTAATCCTACAAGTAATGCTTGATCCATATATACCTCTTTCTAGTCGATGACTGCGTTAAGTCAATTTATGCACAATCATGTGCAGTCATGCTGTCACTTGGTGACGAAGAAAGCCTTGGATCAAGAGAATAAACGTCTTCTAAGTAAAAAAACGTGAAATATCCTGACCGAAGGCGAATTAATGCTTAAGATTCATTCTTAATTTGTTGTTCATTTCGATACCTCCTCAGGTTGGTGATATAATCACCACTACCATTATAGTCATTTTCAATTCAATGTGCAATTCAATTCGATATTTATCATACCTCGCGTATGTGAATATGATATAATGGTTATAGTTAAAAGGAGTGCGATGTTATGTTCCTCGGAGTTCCAATTTGGAAAGTGATTGTCGACACCTATTTTGTATGGGTTCTCGTCGTTTTCCTACTTAAGTTTTTAATATCAAACAAGCGTATGTTGTCCATTGCAGCATCGTTTATTCTTATCTATGTCTTAGCACTTATCGCTAATTATTTCGATTTACTCATCAGCTCCAAAGTTTTATCCTATCTAGCTGAATGGTTGCCGATCTTAATCATTGTTGTCATGGCTCCTGATATCAGACGCTCTTTAGAGTTTGTTTGGAAAGCTGATACCAGAGGTGAGAATGTTGTTATGGGTAGTGAACGAACAAAGCATGCAATTGTTGATGCTGCTATGTATCTATCCACACAGCAAATTGGTGCTTTAATCACCATTGAAAAACACAACACATTGGATCAATACGCTGAAAGAGCTATTATGATGAACAGTGAAGTGTCTAAAGAAGTCTTGATTAACATCTTCACACCAAACACACCACTTCATGATGGAGCAGTTATTATTCGTGGAGATAGCATATTATGTGCAGCTGCTTATTTTGTATTATCAGATAATCAAAGTTTTGAAAAAACGACAGGTTCTAGACATCGTGCAGGATTAGGCATCAGTGAAATCACGGATAGTTTAACCGTGATTGTGTCCGAAGAAACAGGCAATGTATCGATTGCAGTTGAAGGTATTATGCTTAAGATTAATGATCGGGACAAATTGATGGAATACATCAATATGTTTATGAAGTGAGGTAACGACTATGAAAATACTTAGAAAAATAATTACACTCATCTTCGAACCACTCAAAGCACTATCCAACCGAAATATCGCAGAAAAGACATCATCTTATTTTGCTAAAAATAAGTGGATGGTCTATGTATTAGCTTTTGTGATTACCATGGCTATTTTGTTTATTACCTATGTCCTAAATGTTTCTTGGTGATTCTATGTTACAACATCCCATTTATCCTCTGATCATTACCATATTTACGCTCTTTATGGTCATTATTCAGAGTATCCAATCTGAGAAGGTCCTGAAGAACCGATTGGTCATCGGTTTTTTCAACATGACCGTAGCTATTATGGTTTTAGTCATTTATCAATCCCTTATCTTAGGGAACACACTCTATGAACAAATCTATATAGGCTACAACTTTTTCGTCTATGGTATCTTCTTAATCATCTTGTATTCGACGTTTAAGACAGCAACACTTAAAGCCAATCACTACCAACTCTTTGTTAAATCCATTAAGAACTCCAGATGGAACACTTATTATGTTGTTGACCGCAAGGAACGCATAAAGGATATGTCATCAAGTTTACTTCATGAAATTGGATTTGAGAAAGAAGAAGTCATCGGTAAGAAATTTTTCCAGATATTAAATAAAACGGTTCGCTTCCAAAAACTCAATGACCAAGAAGTGAATAATCGTCAACTAGAAACCTATTATATGAGTTATAAAGATCGTGCAAAACCGGGTGATTATGAAGTTGAAGAATTAACGTTTCTCAACGTTGATGGAAACCCTGTGATTCTTCACATGGTCATGCAGCCCGTTTACGCATTAGGCAAATATAAGGGACGTATATGTGTTGGTGAAAAGAAATCGAACTTTGATATGCTAGCGGTTGAAAAGGAATTACAGGAAAGAAATCACGAATTAGAAAGCATCAGACATAAGTTTATTGCGACGCTTGAGATTTCTGAAGAAGGCCTCTTTTATATCGATTTAGATGAACGTATTATTTGGGCATCTGATACACTCGTACAGTTTTTACAGCTTCCAGGAAACACGCTGGACCTAACCGATTTTAGACGCATGATTGAACCCGAGGATTTAAAGAAGTATTTAGCTTTATTAGGCGATTTAACAATTAATAAGAAACAGTATTCTACATCCTATCGTATCATGGTTAATGGAAGATATATGTGGTTTAAGGAAAAGGGAAAGCGTCTCTTTGAGGACACACATGCAGCCATCATCATGGGTACATTAAATCCACTTAAAACCAAGCATTATTTAGCAAGTAATATCGATGAACTTGACAATCTAAAAGATCATCATGAACTGATGGTTTCAATGAATAAACTGTTTAAAGATAATCGTTATTTTCAGGTTGTTCTCTTTAAACTGAAAAATATTCCTAAGATCAATGAGATCCACGGTAGAGAAGTTGGTAATATGCTCATGGCAGAATACATTAAGAAAATGCGCATGTCATTTGTCACAGAAAGTGGTGACATCTTCCGTCTATCAGGGATTGAATTTGCAGTAACGCTTACCGACCCAAGAAAGATAGATATTTTGCAAAACGGTATTAAATCAAACAAGACATTTTTAAACCTCGCTATGCAGTATGGCTCAATCTCTGTAGAGCTCGAAGTATTTGCAGGAATTGCTATTGGTGGAAGCGATGCACACGACGAACATCAGTTATATCAAGCAGCTCTTCAAGCACTAAAGATTGCAGAAAATCCACAGTTTTCAGCCCACGGCTGTTATTATAAGGACATCACTTCATGACCAAACAAGAAATTAGAAAGATGATATTTAGTCGACGAAGTCAAATGACAATGGAAGAAGTCGAATGGAGATCACAACGTATCGTTGATAAAGTCAGAGGAGACAGTTATTATCAAAAGGCAAATGTGGTAGCTATCTTTTACCCCATGCATCAAGAAATCAACTTGTTACCTCTATTGGTAGATACTAAAACATTTGTATTTCCACGTGTTGAAAAAGATGGCATTCATTTTTATCCATACGAGAAAGATAAACCCTTTATCAAATCATCCTTTGGTGTTATGGAACCCAAAGGAAATAAACGTATGGACCACATGATAGATTATATGTTAACACCTGCTTTAGCCATCTCAAAAGATTACTATCGCATCGGGTATGGTAAGGCTTATTATGATCGCTTTTTATCAATAAATCGTCCTAAACGTGTTGTCGGAGTTATTTATTCATCTTTAGTCATGGATCAAATACCACACGAGTCGCACGATCAACAACTTGATGATATGATTGAGGGATAACTATGAATACTGCATTAATCGTTGCTGCAGGAGCAAGTACAAGAGCGAAACTTAACACATCTAAAATACTTTATGAAATCAATCATAAACCACTTTTCATGTATAGCCTTGAGGTTTTCAAAGCGATGGGACATGATATTGTTTTAGTCGTATCCAAAGAAGATCAAAATGCTGTCAAGAAATTTATCACAGAGGACATCAAGTTAGTCATTGGTGGTAAGACAAGAAGCGAATCCGTTAAAAACGGACTCAAAGTTGTCGAAACACCTTATGTCTTCATTCACGATGCAGCTAGACCCTTAATCAGTAAGCAGATGGTATTAACAATTGAAAAGGCACTTGAATATCACGATGCTGTCTTACTGGCTGAAAAGGTGACTTCTGCGATTAAGCATATTGAAAACGAACATTTTACTTCAATGACACGTGATAGTTTTCTACTCGCTCAAACACCACAAGCTTTTTTAACAGAAAAGATACGCTATGCATATTTAAGAAATAATGATCAACACGATGACGATATTTCACTTTATCAACTTTTTTATCCAGAAGAAAAGATACATATCGTCTATAACGATGAACCCAATCTCAAAGTGACATATCCACATGATTTAGTTTATGTCAAATCAGTTCTTAATGAAAGGGATGAGAATATGCGCATTGGCCATAGTTTTGATATTCATCAACTTGTTGAAAAAAGACCTCTTTGGCTTGGAGGTATTGAAATACCTTTTGATAAAGGACTTTTAGGACATAGTGATGCCGATGTGTTGTTACATGCGATAAGTGAAGCGATATTAGGTGCATTATCTTTAGGCGATCTAGGAACTCATTTTCCTGATTCAGATCCCAAATACGAAGGGATTGACTCAAAACTTATCATAAAAGAAGTTCAACTATTGATGCAAAGCAAAGGTTATAAGATCAATAACATTGATTCAACCATCTATGCAGAACTACCTAAGATCAATCCACATATCGAACGTATAAGAGAAAGTATATCAAGACTCTTATCAATTGATATTGAACAAATAAGTGTCAAAGCATCCACGTATGAAAAAATGGATGCTATTGGAGAACAAAGAGCAATGGCAGCTGAAGCTGTTGTCTTATTAAAGAAGGTGTAAGAATGATTATTGATACAGATTTCGGACAATTTGAACTGGTTAAAAACTATCGTGAGGCATTTGATCTCGTTAAATTCAACGAACGTTATGTCGATGTCGCTTTCGATAGATATACGTATTTAGTAGGAGATATGTCTTCCGGTATTCTACGCATTAAAGGATTTAATTCAGATCCTAAAAGCCCTAACGGATATAAACGTATCCCAGACTATCTCAATGAATCCTGCAGCATGAACTGTGCACACTACGTGTTAAAACGGATGAAAAAGGAAAACGAATAATTATATTATTTGAACAATTTCATCACATGCGTTATACTTATGCTGAAGGATGGGTGAGACTTATGGATCAGACCAAAGAGCAAGTATTATCATTAATAACAAAAGTTAGACCTTATCTTCAACGAGATGGAGGAGACATTGAAGTTCTCAACGTTGAAGATGGTATTGTATATGTCAAAATGCTTGGTGCGTGTGACGGATGCATGGCACTCGATGTCACGTTAAAACAAGGCATCGAAACAATGTTACTTGAAAATGTTCCAGGTGTTATTGCAGTTGTGACTGTTGATTAATGATGAGGGGATTGATATCCTCTCTTTTTTTCACATAATAGGACACAATATGCCCATGACATTCTTTCGAATGATTTATTTGATATAATCACATTGAACTCATGGTTTTATAGCGTAGAAATGATTGAATAAAAAAAGGTGGTAACAAAAATGAATCGAAAAGTCGGACTCGTCGTTGACTCGACGTTTGGTCTTAATAAAGCATTTGTTAAAGAGCATCATATCACAGTGGTGCCTCTACAGGTATTGATTGATGATAAAGAATATACAGATGGACTCATCAATCCCGATGTTGTTGTTAGTGCACTTCAACAGGGAAAACTCGTCAAGACATCTCAACCAACACCTGAACAGTTTATTAAGGCTTACAAGGAACAACTGGAGATGTTTTCAGAAGTCATCTGTTTGACGCTATCTAAAACATTGTCAGGTACCATTAATAGTGCAACACTTGCTCAAACAATCTTTAGTGATCCCAATGTTCATGTGGTAGATAGTGAAACGACAATTAATGGCGGACTCTATCTTGTTGAAGAGTTAGTGAAATTTCTAAATGACAACAAGAGTGCATCAGAAGGACTCAATTATCTTGAAGAACTCAAAGATAAAGGATCACTTATCTTTACCGTTGACAACCTACAGACACTTGTACGAAACGGTCGCATAGGTAAAGTACAAGCATTTATAGGTAACGTCTTGAAGATCAAACCGATTTTAAGATTTAGACGAGGTGTTCTAGAACTTGAACATAAAGTTAGAAGTTTTAAGAATGTTATCCTTTATTTAACTGAAGAAGTCAAAAAGATGATGAACTTTGGTAAAGTAACGGTTTATATTGCGTTTGTTGATCGAAGCATCGAAGCTAAAGAACTAGAACATGAACTCTTTCAACTAGGTGATCAAGTCAGTATTAAAATCTCTGGAGTGATCAGTCCCGTAGTATCTGCACATGTTGGATTAGGCGGATTAGGTATCTATTTAACCAATGAATAACGAGCGTTTGCTCGTTTTCTTTTGTTTTCATCACTGGGACAAATGTGATATAATACTTGCGAGGTTTTTATATGAAAATAAATGATCAAATTGTATGTAAAATTACAGGTATTCAATCGTATGGTGTATTTGTGACATGCGACGATTACACAGGACTTATTCATATCTCTGAAGTATCAGATCACTATGTTTCTTCTATAGAAGAAATTTTATGTGTGGGTGATGAGGTGGAGGTCGTTGTATTAGAAATCGATGAAGAACAGAAAAGACTTAAACTATCTTATAAACAAGCACACCCCATACATCCAAAAATTAAGAAAATGGTTAAAATAAAAATCGGCTTTCACTCCCTGTCCAAAGCATTACCACACTGGGTTGATAAAGCCAAACATAGAATCGAGGAAAACAAGCATGACGAAGATTAATTTAAACATTGATGAAGCACGTTCATTTTTAGAAACACAACCCGAATCATTACAGAAGCAAATTAAAAACATTCATAAAATGATTCATGAAAAGACAGGCAAAGGTAACGATTACTTAGGGTGGTTAGATTTACCTAAAGCATATGATAAAGACGAATATCAACGCATCCTACAGGCAGCGAAAAAGATTAGAAAACAAAGTCAAGTGCTCGTTGTTATTGGTATTGGAGGATCTTATTTAGGTGCAAAGGCTGGACTAGAATTTCTAAATACCCCCTTTAAGAAAAAAAGACTTGAAGTTGTTTTTGCGGGACATCATATGTCTGGTGCGTATTTAAACGCATTAATAGAATATTTAAAAAATAAAAAGTTCTCCATTAATGTTATTTCTAAATCGGGAACAACAACAGAACCCGCTATCGCATTTCGAATCCTCAAGAATCTACTTGAAGAACAGGTTGGCGTCCTAGAAGCAAAAGAAAGAATCTACGCTACAACGGACAAAAAACGGGGTGCACTTCATACGGTAGCTAAAAAGAATGGTTATGAAATGTTTACGATACCCGATGATGTGGGAGGTCGCTTTTCTGTACTTACAGCTGTAGGACTTCTTCCTCTTGAAGCTGCAGGCATTAAGACAAAAGATATCCTAAAAGGTGCAAAGGATGCTCTCATTCGATATAAAAAGACTAACCTTGAAGAAAATGAAGCCTATCTTTATGCAGCAACGAGATATTTGCTTTATAAAGAAGGTAAAAAGATTGAAATGCTTGTCGGCTATGAGCCAAATCTTATCTATTTAAACGAATGGTGGAAACAGCTCTTTGGTGAATCCGAAGGTAAAGAACATAAAGGTCTCTTTGTTGCATCAGCTAATTTCTCAACAGATCTCCATTCACTCGGTCAATATATCCAAGAAGGGGAAAGACACCTTTTTGAAACGGTTATCAAAGTAGCATCATCTGAAAGTGATGTCGTTATACCCAAAGAAACAGATGATTTAGATGAACTGAACTATATCAGTGGAAAACCACTTTCTTATGTGAATGAACAAGCTCTCAAAGGTACGATGATGGCACACAAAGACGGTGAAGTACCCAATCTCTTAATAACCATTCCAACCATGGATGCTTATACGTTTGGTTATCTTGTCTATTTCTTTGAAAAAGCATGTGCGATGTCAGCGTATTTGATTGATGTCAATCCATTTAACCAACCTGGAGTGGAAGCATATAAAAAGAATATGTTTGCACTGCTCGGTAAAAAAGGATTTGAACATATACTAAAGTAGGTAAAAAATGAAAGTTAGAAAAACATACTCTGAAAGTGAAACCGAAGCTCTTGGCTATGAGCTCGGTTTACTTTTGAAGGACGAACCCAAAGTTGTCATCTTACTTGATGGTGATCTAGGTTCGGGTAAGACGACGCTTACCAAGGGTATTGCACGAGCCATCGGTATTCAAGATGTCGTCAATTCACCAACGTTTACGTTGATGAAGAAATATAAATCAAAGGATCGACTGAAAACACTCTATCACTTAGACCTCTATCGTTTAGAAGGCATTGGTAGTGATTTTGATCTTGAAGAATACATTGATGGTCAAGGGATGATTGTTGTTGAATGGCCATATCAGGCAGCTGAATTGTTACCTAAAGATTATTTGCTCGTTAAAATTGATAAGACATCTGATACAACAAGAGAAATCACTATGACATGTATTGGATTTCCGTGCAAAAGGGCGGTGCAATTGATATGAGAACTTTGTTTTTTGACGTATCAACCAATATCATGTATGTAGGATTAGCTAAAGATAACCAACTGGTTGATTTTAGTATACGTATAGCGAGCAGAGATCATGCGAAATATTTAGTAGATCGCATTGACCAACTGCTAAAAAGAAATAAGATCACACTCGATAGGATTGATGAAATCATTATTGGATATGGTCCTGGATCGTATACGGGTATTCGTATCGCTGTTGTTGTAGGGAAGATGCTCGCATATACTAAACACATTGAACTTAGAACAGTCAGTTCACTCTTCTTTATGACCTCAGGATTTGATGGAAGAGTTGCAGCATTAATTGATGCGAGAAGAGGTCATGTATTTTCAGCTATCTATGAGAATGGTCAAACCATTTTAGAAGATGGGTATCGTAAACTATCAGATCTTCAACAAAACGTAGACTATAGAAATGCTCAAACAGTCTTTATTGATGATCGAAGTTTTATGGTTGATCCCAAACGTATTCGAGACAAAAGCGAAAAAGTAAATGATATTCACGCGTTAGTTCCTAACTATTTAAGAATAACGGAAGCAGAAAACAATGAAAATCAGAAGAGCCAATCTTGAGGATATACCCAATATTGTCAGATTAGAACATCAAGTGTTTGAAGAAACACTCGGTGAATCATTTTTGTATGATGAGTTGTCACGCAATCCATTTGCTCGTATGTATATTCTAGAAGATCAAAACAATTTCATCGGATTTATCGGTTTACGTGTTGATGATCAAGCGGAACTCATGAATTTTGCTATAGTGCCTAAGTATCAACACAAAGGTTATGGAAAAGCATTACTTACACATGTCCTAAAGGAACTTCAAACTGAAGGTATAAAAATGCTTTCTTTAGAGGTTAGACAAAGCAATAAACAGGCTCAAGCATTTTATGAAAAAATGGGTTTTACAGTTTCACATATAAGAAAAAAATATTACAAACATGAAGATGCACTGGTTTATGTATTGGAGGTGAAGTCGTGAATATACTAGCTATCGAATCATCCTGTGATGAAAGTTCTGTTGCTATTGTAAGAGATGGCAAAGAGGTTTTATCACATCTTGTTTTATCACAAATAGATATCCATCAAGTCTTTGGTGGTGTTGTACCAGAAATAGCTTCTAGAAATCACGTCGTTCACATGACACGTATTGTTGAAGAAGCCATCACAAGAGCTCAAATAGAACCGAAAGATATCGATTTAGTTGCCGTAACGAAAGGGCCCGGTTTAATTGGTTCACTCCTTGTAGGTATAAATGCAGCAACAGCATTCGCTTATGCCCACGGCATTCCTTTAGTAGGCATTAATCATTTGCATGGACATATCTATGCAGCAGGAATCGAACACGAGATGAAGTTCCCAGCGCTTGCCCTTTTAATATCTGGGGGACATACAGAACTGATCTATATGAAAGAGCATATGTCTTTTGAACTGTTAGGAACGACATTAGATGATGCTGTGGGCGAAGCCTA
>JAVEVJ010000040.1:0-10444 GCA_034005105.1 Acholeplasmataceae bacterium
GCACTTATAGAAGCTATGCATGCTGAAATTGATCCACTCCGTGAACAATTTCATGCAGATTCTGAAGCGTTAAGATTACAAGCTAAAGAAATGTCCCAAAACAAAAAACAACAATTTGAAGAAAGAGTTAACCAATTTTTACAAAACAAAGAACAGCGTAGAGAACAACAAAAAGACGCTATTGACAATTTCCAAAAGAATCGCCCATAAAGCCCCCTTATGGGATGAATAAAAAGGGACTGTAACGAAATGAAGATTTAGTTATCTTCATGGACTTCACAGTCCTTTTTTCTTTATCTCACACCTGATGGTGTGGATAACATGGCTAAAAGACCTGTTTTTAGGCATGTTTAAAAGGGATTCACGCTGAATCCTTAGTTTTCCCGTGGATAATTAGTGTGCGATCCGATATTTTTTGTTGTGAAATTTCTTTAAATTATAGCCGATTGCCATGAGCATAAACTCAAACCTCACATTTTGAATGCCTCGGCGCTTGAATCGTCTAAATCCCATCGCTTCTTTGATGACACCAAACGCACCCTCAACCTGAATGGAACGTTGCACTCTGAGCTCTATACCGAGCTCTGTTTGAAGGTTTTTGATGACCTCTTTTTGATACGCCACGTTCTCATCATTGATCTCTTTGGTTTTTCCGCTCGGCAGTGTGTAGACATCATTACCCTTTTTATTGGTCGCGGTGTAAATGAGTCTTTCACCATTCCTTGCGATATAATCTTTTCCATCCTTGACTAATCCCAGCGTGAAGTAGGGATCATTCATCCGTTTTTTGTCCGTCGTATCCTTGCTATACATCGAATACTTCTGATAGAGCGCCATCCCGTTGTCTTTGAGATAGCGGTAGTTATTGAGCCCACCGTAGCCCGCATCCGCGACCGGATATTCAGGGTGATGTCCGTAGCGGTTGTGATATCCTTTTAAAAACGGGATGAATGTCTGATAGTCATTCCGGTCCTGAAAGATATCCAGGTGGAGAATGTATTCATCGGACACGCCGATCTGCACGTTGTACCCCGCTTTTAACTGACCGTTTCTCATGTGGTCTTCCTTCATATGCATGAAGGTCGCGTCATGGTCCGTTCTTGCACAGGAGTTTCTGTCGGGTCCGATGATATCGATATACTTGGTGTACTCCTCCAGTTTGTTCATGTATTCAGATATCTTTTCATAGTCCCTTTGTAAGGCTGTTTTTCTTTTGCCTTTACCGTGGACGAATGTGACATCGGCCTTGTCGACCTCACGTTCTAAGAAGTCGAGAACCCTTTGGATGTATGCGATCTCATAGCTTTCATACGCGGGGAAAAAGATGCCCATCTCCCGGTGATGTGCATTGAGCTTCTCGATTTGTTTGGTTATCTTTTGATAGAGCTTATCCCTAAATTTTTCGATGGAACCTTTCCAGACGAACGCGTACTTGTTCGCGTTCGCCTCGATCTTGGTCCCGTCGATGTAAAGTCTTTCCGTGTCAATTTGTTCTGTGTCGATGAGATATTGGTTTAAATCGTAGAAGATGTTTTCTATCCGATCTTTTAACCGATGCTTCATGAACTCGCTGATCGTCTGATGTGAGGGCTTAAGCTCATCGGTCAACCACATGATTCTGATATCATGCTGTGCAGCTTTTGCCATATCTCTTAAACTGGTGATGTTTTCCATCTGACAAAACAGGATCAATTTGAGCATGCTGACGGGATTGTAGCCGGTTCTACCCAACTTGGGTTCGGCTACGACGTACTTATTTAGATCGATCCTCCGAAATACGTCGTCAAATGTTCGCGCTTCACTATCAAAGGGGATTTTTATCTCAAATGATAGTGGTAATTTTAACTGTTTTGGGTTAAAATATCCTTGTAATAATTCAAGTCTTTGCATACTTCAATTATACCAAAAAACCACCCTGGCTTCCAGAGTGGCTTTTTTGTTATCAAGGTTGAAACTATTTTATTTCGTTACAGCCCCTTATATTAATCAATCGTTAGCGTTTTTTACCTGAAGCAGATATTGTAATGCGAATATAATCGAGATCAAGATCTTTAAATGAAGGATGTTTGCTGATGTATTCAAAGATATCTGGACTGTTGACTTCTGTGATTTCATTCGTATCACGATTCATGATATGAATATGACTGTCAGCATTATGCATTGGATTTCCCATTGCTAGATCATAATACTTGGTGTCATTGATATAGATTTCAACAACGATTTTTTGATCGATTAAGAATTCGAGATTGTTATAAATGGTTGAAACATTATAAAATCCTCGCTGTGCGAGTGCCTTTTGAATTTCTTTAAATGTTAGATGTTGATTTTCTAAAATCTCGATCATTGCCTTGCGGCTTTTGGTCAATCGCATTTTATCATTGCGAATTTTTTGGAAATAGCGTTCTTTTAGGTCCATATTTTATCATTCCCTTAGAAATATTTGTAATCATGTTTGTACATATGTATTATAACAGTATTTAGAATTGATTTAAAGAAAAATGCTTTTATCTATTGATACCTGGAGTTGAGTGAAACATTTTGCGGGTAACATGATATAATAAAAAGGGTGATGAAATGCATATTGTATTTGGTGGTTCATTCAATCCACCAACCAACGCACATGTCAAGATAATTAAGCATTTACTGAGCGTTTTTAAAGGTTCTAAAGTCATCATTGTCCCTGTTGGAGATGATTATAGAAAACCTGAACTTGCTCCCTTTAAAAAGCGTTTGGATATGCTTAGAATAGCGCTTGATGGCATGGAAGATGTCATGATATCATCGATTGAAGCAGATCGAGGTTACGAGGGCACCTTACAAACATTAGATGATCTATCCAAACACTATGATGATCTTCATTTTGTCATTGGTTCTGATAACCTTCTTGATTTACCGAATTGGATTCGTTATCAGGAATTACTATCTAAATATCCATTTATTGTCATCAATAGAGAAGGATATATGACCGAACAAGAAGGTAATGAACGTTACAAAGATTTACCACACAGATTCATTTTCGTTGACTTTAACGATAGGACAGCTGCGACACATGTTCGAATGAATATGCGTTTAAACCGTCATGTTGTTGATCCCAAAGTATATGATTATATTGTTAAACACCATATCTATGAGGTGAAATAGGATGTATAAACACGGCATACTCAAAGTTGCAGCAGCTACACCTAAAATTATTGTAGGAGATATTGAGCATAATAAACAAGAAATCATTTCTATGCTCAATCAAACGAAAGCTGGTATTGTCGTCTTCCCCGAAATGACGATCACAGGTTATACAGCTAGCGATCTCTTTTATCAAGAGGCTTTTATTGATGAAGTCAAAGAAGCTATTTTTGATTTGATGCAAAAGACGACGTATCAAGGTATCTATATTTTAGGAGCACCTTTAGATCTCTACGGTATTTTATATAACTGTGCGATAGTTATCAAAAATAAAAAGGTTTTAGGTGTCATACCTAAACACTATTTACCAAACTATCAAGAATTTTATGAAAAGCGATGGTTTCATACCGGTTTCAAAACCCAGATGAAATCCATTAAACTTTTCGGTCAATCCGTTCCCTTTGGGTATCTGATCTTTGAAGATGATAGTGAGGATATTCGTTTTGGTGTTGAAATCTGTCAAGATCTTTGGGCTGCTTACAGTCCAAGTGATGACATGAGTTTAGCTGGAGCAAACCTATTTTTCAATCTATCAGCATCACCAGAGAGAGTTGGTAAATTAAGTGTCAGAAGAAATCTTGTTCTCGACCATTCAAGAAAACAGATGTCTGCTTATGTCTATGCACCAACCGGTCATTTTGAATCATCTTCTGAAGTGGTCTTTTCCAATCAAAAATTGATTGCAGCTCAAGGTGTGATGATCGCAGAAGATCAATCCTTCCACATGGAATCATCTATTTTGTATGCAGATATTGATATTGCAGCTATTAACTATCAAAAGCGTCAGGATTCAACCTATCGTGATATGCATATGCTGATTCAAAACCAATATCAGTTTATCCCATTCAGCATTGAGAAAACCGATGAATATCGCTTTGAAAAGCCTTTATCACAAAAACCATTTATTCCTGAAAACAATGTCAATGAAGAAATTGAATTAGCAAACCACCTCCAGACATATGGTCTTATCAAACGGATCGAATCGATGCCTGATTCAGCTGCTAAGATCATTATTGGTGTCTCTGGAGGACTTGATTCTGCACTCGCTCTATTGGTTAGCCATCAAGCGATGAAGCTGCTCAAAAGAGATCCCAAAGACATTATCGCTGTTACCATGCCTGCAGAAGTAACATCGAAAAAATCGAATAGTATTGCCAAAGATTTGATGCACTCACTTGGGGTAACAGCTTTGGAAATACCCATTGATCAATCGGTAGATCTCCACTTAAAATCCATTGCACATGATAAAAAAGATGTCACCTACGAAAATGCACAAGCTAGAATGAGAACACTTATCTTAATGGATTTAGCCAATAAACATGGAGGGTTCGTCTTAGGCACAGGTGATCTCTCTGAGATTGCACTCGGATGGATGACCTATAATGGAGATCAGATGAGTATGTATGCAATCAATGCTGGATTACCGAAAACATGGGTCCAATTACTCATTGATTATCATGCTTCCCATGATTACAAACCGATCAGTGATTTGCTCAATCAAATACTTAAAGCACCGATTACACCTGAACTTCTAAATGAACAGGATACAGAAAAATCGATTGGTCGCTATGATATGAATGATTTTATTTTGTATCATCACCTTGAACATGGAGCTGATGAACAAAAATTAATCTATCTATTGAAAACTGCGTATGCAATCGATCATCAAGAGAGTGAAACCTATGTTCTTCGGTTTATGAAACGTTTCTACTCTCAACAATTTAAACGACAAACACTACCTGAAGGTCCAAAAATACTGAGTATTTCTCTTTCACCAAGGGGTCAATACCGGATGCCTAGTGATGTCAAAAGAAAGTGATGTTATGAAAAAACAAAAAGTCATCATCGGATTAAGCGGTGGTGTTGATTCAAGTGTTGCAGCATATTTATTACTTAAGGACGGCTTTGACGTTGAAGCCGTTTTTATGCGTAACTGGGATAGTGCAACCAACCAAGATCTAAAGGGCAATCCTACGGCATATGATGAGATCTGTGAACAGGAAAAAGATTATCAAGATGCGAAAGCAGTAGCTGACAAGTTAGGTATTGTATTGCATAAGGTGGATTTTATTGCTGACTACTGGGATCGTGTCTTCACTTATTTCTTAGATGAATATAAGAAAAATAGAACGCCTAATCCCGATGTTTTATGCAACAATGAAATCAAATTTAAGGCTTTTGTTGACTATGCAAAAAAACTAAATCCAGATTATATTGCCATGGGACACTATGCTCAAGTGGACTTAACAGGTGACTACCCTAAGCTTCTTAGAGCGTTTGATCAAAATAAGGATCAGACTTACTTTTTGTCACAGCTCAAAGAAGAACAGCTTAAAAACGTCATGTTTCCAATTGGTCATCTAGATAAAAAAGAAGTGAGAAAGATCGCTATAGAACAAAATCTCATCACTGCTAATAAAAAAGATTCAACAGGTATTTGTTTTATTGGTGAAAGACATTTCGCCGATTTCTTATCCAATTACCTACCTGCTCAAAAAGGGATGATGCGTCGTTTGGATGGAACACCTGTAAAGCAGCATATGGGATTGATGAACTATACAATCGGTCAGCGTAAGGGACTTGGTATCGGTGGATCTAAAGATGAATTATCAGCATGGTATGTTGTCGGAAAAGATCTCAAGACCAATACCCTTTATGTTGAACCCGATCAGAATCATCCACATCTATATTCTAACCAAGCGCTCATTACAGATGTCATCTGGAGAGGTCCACATATTGAAGGTAGAATGACTGCGAAATTTAGATATCGTCAAAAGGATAATGATGTAGACGTCAAGTGGTTAGATGATCATACGATTTTGGTCAGTTATCCACAAAAAATAAAAGCCGTTACCCCTGGACAGGTATGTGCATTTTATCAAGATCAAGTCTGTGTTGGTTCTGGTTTTATCCAAGAAGCCTATATGGATCAAGAGATAAGACAATATAGTTAAAGGAACTTGAGTTCCTTTTTTTCATCGATTAATAGTGATATAATTGTAACAAATCACTCAAGTGAGGTTATCCATGGATACCGTTAGAGGTAAAATAAAAAATTATGTTTTCCACAATGAAGACAATAGCTATTCCATCGCACGACTCATAACTGAAGACCTTGAAACCATCACGTTAGTCGGTTACTTTCCAGTGGTTAGCGAGGATATCTTGTATGAATTTAGTGGAACATGGGTTAAACATAATACCTATGGCGAACAACTCAAAGTCGAATCGTTTAAAAAGTGTGAAGAACAGAGTCAATCTGGACTTATCAGTTATTTATCTTCACCTTTTTTTCATGGTATTGGTCCAAAAACTGCAGAAAAAATCGTTGATGCTTTTGGAATTGATGCGATTGCTAAGATTATCAAGGATAAAACCATTCTAAAATCGATTGGGCTATCACCCATACGCATTGAAAAATTTTACCAACAACTGATTGAAAATCAAACGAATGAGCATATTTTAGTTGCTCTATATGGTTATGAGTTATCAGGGAAACTCGCGATGAAACTCCTTCAAAAATATCAGATGTTAACCCTTGAAAAGATTGAAGAAGATCCCTATCGTCTGATTGATGATATCGAGGGAATCGGTTTTATCAAAGCGGACGAGATTGCACGAAAACTTCATATTGATTCAAATGATCCCAGACGGATACGAGCAGCTATTCTCTACGCTATTGAACAGATTGCATACCAAAACGGTGATCTCTATCTCTTGTTTGATCAACTAAAAACCTACGCTTATCAAGCCTTAGGAGAAGAAGTCGATCTCACTTCATCCATCGATGAATTGATCAGCGTCAACAAGTTGGTTGTTGAAGATGACCGTTATTATCTAGCGATGACCTATTATGCAGAAAAGAGTTTAGCGAACAAAATCAAACTTTTGGTTGATGATAATGGATTAGCTGTTGATCACACCTATCTTGAAACGCTCTTAGACGCAACAGAAATTCAAAAAAACATGGTTTATACGGAGGTACAAAAAGAAGCTATCTTAACTTCATTAAGCCATCGATTGACGATTATTACAGGAGGACCAGGAACGGGAAAAACGACGATTATCGATGGACTTCTTGATGTCTATAGAAAGTATTATCGTCTCAACTTCAACCATCCATCTATCGGTGAAAAAATCGGTTTGATGGCACCTACAGGTCGTGCAGCTAAACGCATGAAGGAACTCCTAGATATGGATGCTAAAACGATTCATAGACATTTGGGTTTCAGCTATGATGGTGAGTTTTTATACGATGATCAACATCAATTACCCTATGATTTGGTGATTGTTGATGAAGCATCAATGATCGATCTCTTTTTAGCGAAAAAGCTCTTTGATGCGATCAAAGTGGGTTGTCAAGTCGTTGTTGTTGGGGATGTGGATCAATTACCATCGGTTGGTCCAGGTCAAATTTTGGCTGATTTAATCGATAGTCAAAGAATACCAACCGTTAGACTAACCCAGATTCATCGTCAAGCAAAAGATTCAAAGATTATTCGTCTTGCACGTGCAGTGAACGAACAAATGGTTTCCTTTGATGATTTAAATAGCGAACAGGATGTTTATCTTTATCGTACGAAGACAGATCAAATTAAAGAAACGATTATCAATCAGGTCCGAGGTGCACTCAAAGAAGGTTATTCCATGATTGATGATATTCAGGTACTCGCACCGATGTATAAAGGGGATTTGGGTATCGATCAGCTCAATTATGCACTTCAGGATGCATTTAATATGAAGAAGAGTAAAAAGGTGGTTTACGGAGATAAAACCTATTATGTAGGTGATAAGGTTATTCAACTTGTCAATGATCCAGAACGTCTGATCATGAATGGTGATATCGGCGTGATCAAAGATATTCGTGTGAATGCGAGTGATGAACTCTATATGATCGTTTCCTTTGATGATAATGATGTGATGTATGAAAAAGGAGATCTCGAAGAAATTAATTTGGCGTATGCGATCAGTATTCATAAATCTCAAGGAAGTGAGTATAAGATTGTGATGATGCCCATGGTGAAAGCCTATATGCATATGCTCAAAAAAGAACTGATCTATACCGCTATGACGAGAGCTAAACAATTTCTTGTTATCTTAGGAGATATGCAGTTATTGATTTATGCTGCCAATCATTTATCTGAAAAAAGACAAACAACACTATCTATTAGATTAAACGATTCAACTAAAGATTTTGAGGATGAATCTACAGATGATGTATCACCCTATGATTTTATGTAGGCAACTTGAAATCATCCGCTTATATCTATTCATCCACTTTTTCGCTTTGAGATGCACAAAAGAGCAGATGACATTCAGTAAAGCTGTGATATACTTGAAGAAGTATGCATGACATAAAGGACAATGAAGCGATGCAATTATTTCTTGAATTTCTAAATGGACAAATGAATCAACCAGAACTCTATGGCAGTTTTAAGGCATCCTGGTTTCACTATCTCGCACTCCTACTCGTATGTTTCGGATCCGTGATGGCCATCACACGTATGAAGGATATTTCCGAGAAAAAACTCAACCGGATCCTGATGATCTTTTCGATCACCTTAGTGTTGTTTGAAGTCTATAAACAGGTGATTTTTACCTATCAGGCTGCAGGAGATTATCAATGGTATGCATTTCCATTCCAGTTTTGCTCAACTCCGATGTATGTTGGTCTTGCTGCTAGTTTGATCAAGCATAAAAAGATCAAACACGCACTCCTTAGTTTTTTAGCAACTTTTGGACTCTTTGCGGGACTCGCAGTCGTCTTATATCCTTCAACCGTATTTATTTCAACCATAGGTATCAATATTCAAACCATGGTACATCATGGTGGGATGGCTATTATCGGAATAGGTTTATTAGCTCATCACATCAAATTGAAATGGTCAAGCTTAATACAAGCAGCACTGGTATTTGCACTACTCCTTGGTCTTGCGATTGGTATGAACGCGATATTCAACACATGGATTCAAGATGGAACCTTTAATATGTTTTTTATCAATCCACGTTTTGAAAATGGTGTTCCAGTGCTTTCACTCTTTCAGCCACTCGTTCCTCATGCCATTTTCGTTCTCATCTACCTCTTTGGTTTTACACTCTGTGCAAGTATCGTCTTTGGAGGTCGATTGATCATATCAAAGATGGTTCTATCCAAAAGGGAAACAGTCTACCAAAAAGCATAATAAAAACCGTTTGAATCTTCAAACGGTTTCTTTTTTTAAGCTAACGTCGAACCACTAGGAATCTTTTTTTCTTGATATTCAGCAGTTCTAAATACACGACAATTTCTACCTATCTTCGTATCACTTGGAATCACTGCCCCTTTTTCAATCACCGTTATACCGGTTGAAAGAAGATCGGGTTTATCTTTATTTGGCGTATAATCATCACCAAAACCTAAATAAGCGTTATGACCTACGGTCACTCGTTTATCTAGAATGCAGCGATCTATGGTCACATCCGTGCTGATGATGACGTTGTTGAGTATAACCGAATTTTTGATCACAGATCCTTTACCAACTCTAACACCTGGAGATAAAACCGAGTTGATAACCGTACCTTCGATGACACACCCGTTGGAGACTAAGGAGTTTTGTATAGAAGCGTGAGATCCTACCTTGACTGGAGGCAAATCTTCACTCTTTGTATAGACTTTCCATGTGGGATCATAAAGATCAAGTTCAGTAAAATCATTGGTCATTTGAAGATTCGTATCCAAATAGGAATCATAAGTACCCACATCCATCCAATAATCTTCAAAAAGATAGGCATAAACTTCTTTAGAAGTTGTTTGGATGAGGTGTGGAATGATGTGCTTACCAAAATCAAGATCATCTTGCTTAATGGAAAGAAGTACTTTTTTTAGTAAACTATAATCGAATAGATAGATACCCATGGATGCAAGATTTGATTTGGAAACTTTGGGTTTTTCTTCAAATTCAACGATTTCTTTATCTTTGTTGATGGACATAATACCAAAGCGAGAAACTTCTTTAGGTTCAACAGGTTGGCAAGCAATGGTTAAATGAGCACCGGTTTCTTTATGTTGTTCAATCATCTTTCGATAATCCATCTTGTAGATATGATCTCCCGAGAGGATGAGGACGTACTTAGGATCTTTTCTTTGGATAAATTCAAGGTTTTTCAAAACCGCATCTGCAGTTCCTAAATACCAGTAGTTATGTGGCTGTAACAGTGTCACACCTGCATCTCTTCTATCCAAATCCCAAGGTTTACCAGATCCAATATGCTCGTTGAGTGAAAG
>JAVEVJ010000041.1:0-10279 GCA_034005105.1 Acholeplasmataceae bacterium
ATTTGTTAAACCGTTTTTATATCCACGAATTGTACTAAAATAGTGTTTATCAGAGATATTGGATGACTTATTTTGTACAAAATTAAAGATGTTTACACGATTACACCTAAAATTACACGATTTATGTTAGATTTACACGATATCAAGGTTGTGGTGCTAAAATTGTACTATAACTCTTTACCTTAGACAATGGATAATGAACTGACTCTATCAGTTAAAATGAAGGTATTATAGTCATACCTTCTCTTGAACTAAGGAGTCTTTTTTATTCGTTACGATTGAATACATTATAAAATAAGAATATACTAAAAACATCTATAAGATGAAAATTTATATGAGGAGAATATTATGGGAAAAGCGATTGGTATTGGTGGTGTATTCATTCATTTTCATGGTGAATCAGTTAAATTGTTCGATTTTTATCAAAAGTATTTAGGGATGGAATTTTCTGCATACGGTAGTGGCTTTTTATCGGGAGAACAACTCATGGTACTCACATTCAAAAGAGATGCTGAGTCTACCATGCCTTTGATAAATCTGAGAGTTGATCATATTGATGAAATCATTAATCATCTAAAAAAAGATGGAATTGAAATTGTTTCTGATATTGAGACTTACGATTATGGTAAATTTGCTCAGTTTAAAGATCCTTTTGGCAACGTTGTTGAACTTTGGGAAGCGGATAGATTGCACTATATCCAAATGGTTGAAAAGGAGATAGAAAACTACAAAAAAGAGCATAAACCTATGATTGAAAAGTAAAAATACTTTATCTTTTAATACCAACTATATCTAATCAACTAGATGAAAGGAGTCTCTATGAACTTAATCAAAAATCAATGGACCAAAGATGATATAAAACCCTTTCTAGCTTATCTAAAAACCTTTCAAAACAAGGAAAAAGAAGCTTGGGCTCGTAAGATATTAAATACCAAACTCGATCTACTCGTGATTCCATCAAAAAGACTAGGTGAAATCACGCGTGAAATTGCAAAAGGCAATCTAAAATCTTATTTAGATCTTGAAATATTTGATTTTTATGAAGGTATTGCTATCTATGGAATACTTTTGACAAAAATACCTGATTTCGATGATATGCTCCCCTATTTGACTAAGTATTTACATGTGATGGAAAATTGGGCTCATTGTGATCTTTTGAGCTTACCGATTACACCTCAAAATAGGAATCGTTTTCTTGAGCTATCTGATGCATACTTACACGATTCAAGAGTCTTTGTTAGACGTTTATCTTTGATGATATTGTTTCAAATGATAAAAGATGAAGTTATCTTAGAGATCATATTTGATCACCTTTTAGAACTTAAAACAGAACAGGCATATTATGTCATTATGATGGCTGGATGGTTGCTCTGTGAATGCATCCTTTTATACAAAGACACTACATTAGCGTTTATACAATCAAATCCTTCACTTAATGCTAAAATTGTGAACAAGGGTATTCAAAAATGTCGTGAAAGCAGACGACTAACCCCATTAGAAAAAGATCAACTTCTCGTTTATAAACGAAACCGCAAGCAAGCCTAATCATCATTTATTATGTGGGTTTCTTCACATCATTTCATGAATTCATTTCGTATTTTTAGTCCATTTATGATTTTTAAGGAACCTTTAAAATGCATTATACTCAAAAAAAGTAGATGTCCTCTTGACTTCTACTTTTTTGATTATTCTATCTTTTATCCTTGTGAATGATTAAATTGCCACTGGATACCATACCGATCGGTCAAGGAACCATAACATTTACTCCAAAATGTTTCTTGTAATTCCATATCAACATGACCACCTACACTCAGTTTTTGAAAGATGTCTTTAATATGCTCCATATCCTTTGAAATGATGGTTAAATTGATATTATTACCTACGGTAACAGGATTTTCAGGCATAGCATCTGAAAACATCACGCGATTTCCTTCGATGATAAGTTCGGTATGCAGAATGAGTTTCTTTTGTTGTTCGGTGAGTGGTGTGTCATCTGTTTGATATTCACCAAATGTCATCAGTTCTGTTAAAGGGGTATTAAATACATCCGCATAAAATGTCACTGCTTGTCTACAATGACCATTAAAAACTAAATAAACCTCTAGACCCATCTTAAAACCTCCCAACTATTATTATGCATCGATTATACATCTTGCGTGATTTCTTTTCTATAAAAATGAATGTGATGTTATCAAAATGATAGGTCTAAGAATTAGTTGAAGATTATCTTGTATTCCATAAAGTAGGCTTCCATGCAATGTTTTTTTACTGCTGGATCATTTTGCATATAAGTTTCAGCCAATTCATCATTTTCTGCTTGATAAACAACCAATCCAAATCCTCTATGAATAACATCTAACGTTCTACCGACATGTAACACCAATCCTTTACTATAATCCTCTTTAAGTCTTAGGTAGTGTTCTTCTACTGCTATTTCATCTTCTTTTGTCCAGTTTTTGTCATCATGTAGTCTTTCGACCAAGTTTAGCATATACATATATGTCTTCATAATTTACTCCTTTTAAAGGTGCTAAGTATCTTCATTATAACATAAGAAAAGACAGCTTTTAGCTGCCTTTTGACTATAGTTGATATCTTTTTGTTAAGTCCTCATGCTTGGGAATGATTGCGATAACTTCGTAGATATTCTCTAAATCTGTATGACTGATATTGAGCTGGGTAAAGTCATATTTGTAGTTGATGGATCGCTCTTGATCTTCTTCCATGAAGATATCCCAAATGTCTTCAAAGATTTCAGGGTGATCAATAAATGGATTTCTGTTCTTCTGAGTTCCATAGATGACTTCATTACGATTTCTTTCAAAATCATCTACAGGATCATCTAAATGCCATTGGTAGAGCACAGCTAAATTCCCCATGGTTCTAGCGGGTGGATTGGATGTTCTACCTGATTCTGCAACAATCAACTTAAAGTTATCATCACGATATCGAACAGCCATATACATGAGCATGCGTGCAATATCCCCTTTGTCCTGGTCACCAGGAAAAAATCTGCTCGAACCGACTTGCCATGAGGATGTAGGTGATGTTGGATTATTAAAGTAATAGTTGCTTCGCTTACTATTTGTATTGACTATCGAAATGCGTAGATGATGCATATCTGAACGATAAGGTGATGCTTCATTAAATGAAGACTGTGGCCACACGTGCTCTTTATTATAGGATGTAATCTTGATGTGATCATAGACTCCTAAATAACCACTACCACTTGGATGTTCATCAGCTTCCTCTAAGACAGCATTGGTACTTGAATAGGATATACTTTTATAGTTTCTAGAGATAACTACAACCAACATATCAAGTAAATCATCACCTGTCTTACCTGATAGATCAGCATAATATCCTGTAAAATCACTTTTCTTATCGACATGGATAACCAGTTCACCTATCAAAATGGTTGATGACCCAAACTTCATTGTATAGGATAGCGTCACTTGTGTGTCATTATCTGGTGCGGATACTAACCCTGTTTCTGATACAATACTAGGATGAGACGATACCCATGATATACCGAGTCCAAAGATGGGATCAACAGAAGGTAGGGTGATATGTGTTTGAACATGCATGTCTTGTTCTAAATCCAATGCATCAAGGATGTAGTTTTCTAATGTATTCGCATGAAAAGGTTCAACCTCAACCCACTGGTTATCAAGGACCATGATTTCATAGCGATTGTTATCATAGACTACATGACCTAAAAGCGATACTTCCTGACCTAGTTTTTGATCGATAAAAGGATTTATTTGATCATGTATATCAACATAAATCAATTCACCATCAACAACAACCATCGCTTCGTTTGCTACATAATCACGATAGAGAAAACCACTTAGTTCGACATATCTAGATTGCTGCGTATCTATCTCGTTTGGTTTTAGATTGATAGCTGTGATCGTTTCTTTGTCATTCTTTAATAAGATTTCAACTTGATTTAAATAGGTATAACTCTCTTTGGTCACTTGACCTTTTATGATATAAACATAACCTATTTCAAGCATATCGAGATTATCTAAACTAAAACGTACTTGAATAGCACCGCTTTGATCTTGAATAAATCCACGAACATATTGATCTTCTTGGATATATCCGGTCAGTATACCTTCTGTTTTAACAAGACCACTTTGTTGGTAAATATCACCAACCAAGAGAGGTTCTCCCTCACCAAGTTTGAGTGTTTTGATGATTTGCTTTTGCTCTTCACCTTTGGTGAATGTTATCAGAATATCAACAGATACAATCGCATCAACAGGTACCGTTACTTCACCTGTACTCAAATTGATGTAGCTATTATGACTGTTATTGTTATTGTTAAATTGATAGGTAATGGATGAACCCTTTTGACCTGATGTTAGAAGTTGTAATGTCTCATCATACATGATATGTGAAGGAAAGGATAAGTTTTTTATATCCATTTCGATATCTTTTAAATCTTGTGAAACTTCACCATGAAAGATGGTGATATTATCAACAATAACGCGTTCTCCACTGGTATTTCTTAACTCAAAATCTATCTCTCCAATAAGGTTCAGATCACTTACCTCATAGGTTTCATTGCTTTCATCGATTTCAAAGGTGTGTACATTAACTTGATTTAAATAAAGGTCGATAACTCTTACTGAAGATCCTGAAAATACATGATGAAAATCGATGGTCAATTTTGAAATGCCACCAGGTATCGTTGCTTTTAGATAATCAGATGTCTCTTTACCAAAGGTGATGGCTTTGCCATCAAGTGTTTGGTCAGAGCGCATCCCCTGATATGTCCAAGTGATACCATTGACACCTACGAAACTTCCGCTAGTGTAAGACGACCCTGTTTCTGGTAAATTATCAAACGTTTCAGTATAGAAAGTTAAGATATCTTCTTCAACGTGTACGATGACTTCGATAACCGTTTCATTTTCACTTTCATCAAGCGCAATATAGTAAAGCGAGTAACTACCAACAAGATTCAAATCAACTTCACTATCATCAATAACAAGTGAAGGATTTTGATCGACATTATCTGTTACGGTGACACCATATAGGTAATCATAGGTTTCACCGACAGTAACATAGATATCTTTAGTTCCGTGAATCGTTGGCGATATGAGATCTAAAGCTATATCTTCTTCTTTCAGAATAGTTATGAAAAAATCATAGGTTTTTGTTTCATCTTGATAGGTTATTTTTGCTTGTATCGTCACCTCGACATCATGATCTGTTGGGCGACTGATGTTGATGATTTTGTCATCAATAACTGCATACTGACTATCAGATAACCATTCAATCTCAACATGTTCGATTGAAATATCGGGTAAGTTGATATCTTGTCTTATATGATCGATATCATCACCTTCACCAAAGGATAAGATGAGCTTTTCTTCAATATCATCAAATGATAGAACATCCTTTTTACATCCAACAAGACCGATCATGATTAACATGACTAACATTAGTTTAATAAACTTCATTGCTATCCTCAATTCATAGTGTTTTTAGGGCTCAAGTATATCTATTGTAACACAAACACGCGTTTAGTGAAACACTTTATTTAATTGATATGACCTCCATTAGTTTCAAATGTTTCTTCACTTAAATGGGTATGCTTAAAGTTATCGAAATACTTTAAACCAAATCCAGCAATCCGATCCATTGTTTGATGAGCAAAGAGAATAATACCGATGAGCATCCCTATGGATGAACTTATCAGTAACCCTAATAGATAGATGATAATGCTCAGCGCACGGTGATGTACGATATTATATAATATAGCTCCAAACTTCGTGTTAATAAGTTAACCTAACATGCTTAAATCGGGAACAAAAAGAAATGCAATAAAGATCCACCATTTGACATTCAACGCTGCAAATAAGACAATTGAAAAAATAAATAACATAACTTCTTCTAATTTGATGAGTGCACTCATCTGTTTTTTTGACATGATTCTATCTAACCTCCAATATTGCTCATTAAACTTCATTATAAATCCAATGGGATTTTAGGTTAAGTGATTTGCTTGAACTAAAAATTATCTTATATCTCTCTAGATATCCCATATATTTTGGTTATTTCAACACTTGGGCGTGATATACTATGAGTATAAATACATATCAGTAGGGATGGTGTTCATGAGATCTTTGAAGAAAGTTATCCAACGAACAAAAAGTTATATAAATATTAAAACATATAAACGACCACTCGTCTATGTCATCATCTTGATGGTACTGCTCAATCTACTCATTTTAGTCATTGCAGCATTTATTGCATTAACAATTGATGATTCCTTCGATCATTTTTTTGATGCTTTTTTTAATGGAAGTCTCAAGTGGATGCTGACACCTAATGCTATCTTGACGATAACCAATCCCAAACTTTTGGCTTTATCAGTTGCGATACTCATTATCGGTTTAATCTTGTTTTCTGGTACCATTATCGCTTTAACAACCAATGCTATTAAAGACTATTTCCAATCCAAAAAGGATAATGCAGGAAAGATTGATTTAGATGAACATATCGTCATTATTAACTGGAATTCAAAAGTACCAGAACTTGTTGCTGATCTCTTATACCTTGATATGAAATCTTTAACGATTATGATCGTATCCATGCTGGATAAATCACAGGCAGAAAACCTTATACTCAACGCACTAAAAAAGGAACAATATGCTAAAAAACTTGCCAATCTCAATGTTTTAGTCAAGCAAGCTGATCCTTTGATCATCTCTCATCTAACCAACATTTCCATTCAAAAAGCGAAAGCTGTTATCATCATGAATAAAGATACGAGAAGTGATCTTCATGTCATTAAAAACGTCCTATCCTTAGGACCTCTGCATTTTATCTATCAACCACCGATTGTCGTTGAAATTAAGGATCATGATAGTGAACAAAAATTGAGTACATTATCACATGTCGTTAAGGATTTAAGTGAACATCGCATTCTTCCTGTATGTTTTGATCAACGGTTGGGACAAATCATTGCGCAAACGATTATTGAAGAACGATTAGAATCGATTTATCTATCCCTTTTTTCCTTTGAGGGTTCTGAAGTTTATAAAGTTGAAAACCAGACGTTTGACGACGTGATGGATTATTACTCACATGCGATACCCGTGATGCCGTTTAAGCAAGATGTTTTTGCCATATCTCTATCCAAAGAGAGTCTAAATTTGAAACAAAACAAAAAACAGGTGATTCTTAAAGACTTACATCTCAATCAGATTACACCATCGCACGATTTAGATATCTATATTATCGGTAAAAATCATAAACTCAATTTTATCCAAGATGCGTTTAAACACTATCAAATGAAAAATGATTCCAACTTTCAGTTGACCTGTGTTGATCATCAAGAAATCGATCGTGTCATTCACACTTTAAATAACACACAAAGACAAGCAAAGTTGCTGCTTTTAAGTGATGAGACCAAGGAGTTCAATGAACTTGATGCAGATATCATCGAATCCTTGATTTATTTGGAATCACATCTAACCAATCAACATGTTTCAATCATTGTTGAAATACTTAATCCCAAACACGGTGAAATCATTTCAGGCTTCCGCATTAAGCACACCATCATCTCCAATAAGATCATTTCACTTCTTCTATCCAAGCTTGCACTTGAAGTTGATACATCTCATTTCTATCATGAACTCTTGACCATCGATCAAAATGAAGAGGGCGTTGACCTCCAGGAAATCTCGATTGTCCAAGCGAAGGATTTGTTAAAAGACGTGCTACCATTGACTTTTGATTCCGTCAAATCTTGGATTAAATCCATCTATATCTCCAGTTTGAAAACCTTGGTTCCAATCGGTTACTACCGTGATCAACAACTTTATATCCATGAAGGTAATTTGACAACTCACAGCATAGAGATTTTAGATACAGATGATATCATTTTGATGAGAATCGCTTAAATTTAAGATGAAAAGTGGCTTGATTAAGCCACTTTTTTTATTTTTCGCTTGACTTGATTTGATCGAGTTGTTCAAGTATGTGTGAAGCTGTTTTATAATACCAAGGTACCGTCAAACGTTCGAGTGATGAACGAATCAACTCATTGTATTCAGTGTTTTTTTGACGCATGAGCAACGTTAAAGCATTTCGCATCAACAAGGTTTTACCCTTCCACATATAAGCCATATCTTGATATTTCGATTTATAGACCTTATCCGAATCTTGGAATAGTTCAACAATCGATACCATTTCTTTTCCTGATAACTGAAACTCCGGATGAACAACTAAACCTTTATTAATATTTTTAGGACATACCCTTTGACAGATATCACATCCAAATAGACTGTGATTTTTTTGAATTTCGGTATCGGTTAACTCCCGTTTTGATTGATTGAAGTGACTGATACACTTCTCCATATGATACTGCCCTTCTTCAAGTGCTTGGGTTGGACATGCATCGATACACTTTCTACATGATCCACAATCATCAGTAACTTCTAATCTGATTTCCTTATCCAATACCATATCTAAAAAAACGATACCTAAAAAGAAATAAGATCCAAAGTTTTTATTGATAATGAGCTGGTTTTTTCCCATAAATCCGATACCTGAAAGGGTTGCAGCAAGACGTTCATCATGTGGATGATTATCGACACCAAAGTGATAAGCAATTTGGAGATTATCCATCACTTCTTTGATACGATTTTTTAAGATGAGATGATAATCTTTACCAAATGTATAAAACGAAGGAGCAAGATGTGTTTTTGTATGTTTCATCGGTCGATAGGGATAACTCAAACCCAAAACAACCATGGTGGGGTAGGTTTCTGATGTGATCTTTCGATTAAGTTTCTTAGCCTCTTCTAAATACGTCTTTGTTTCGATCATTGCTACGATATCAAACGATTTAGAAAAGAGGTGATAGAGTTGTTGTGCTGTCATCTTAAAACCTTTCTTTTAGGATTAACATCTTTGCTTCTTAATTATATCATGTGAAATACCAAAAAAGCATCCAAAGGCTGGATGCTTGTCAATGTTTAAAATCTACTTTTCTTGATTCATGATACCTTGATATTGATGTCCTAATCTCAAAAGCGTCTCATCATCATATTCTTTACCAACAAATACGCTCGCTTTGGGTTCTTTATTATATACACCTTCAGGTATGCATAACGATGGATTACCATAGATGGGAGCAAATCCCATCCATATAGGTGCAACCAACGCGATGAGTTGATGTTTGATCATCAAATCTTCAAATAACTTTGCTTGCTCTAGAAGTTCTTCTCTCATGTGAAGATAATCACTTTGCTTCACATCTCCGTGTGTCTCTTCAGACTTGATCAGGATGCTCTGTCCATAGACCAAACATCTTTTTTCATGTTGCTGATTAAACGTAATAATATCTTTAAGCGATGACATCTTTGTGCTGCCGTGAACTTCGTTTAAGAAGGTGTTCATCGCATATTTAAATTCGATCAAAAGTGTTGGATCATTGTTGAGATGTCCTTTTTCAATTAAAAGATCTTTTGTTTGATGTCCGAGTTTATTTAATCTTTTTTTAATGTTTGTAATCACTTCAAGTTCTGATGCTTGATATGGATGATCTTTGACATAGATTAAACCGATGGTCTGGTGTTCAAGTGGTTCATCTAGACGCTTGCTATAAGATTGTGGTCTTTTGAGATGAAGTGTTGAAGGATCTAAGGAATCAGGTGTAGCCATAACATCCATGAGGAGGGCACAATCTTCAACCGTTAATGCCATCGGACCTGCTGTATCCTGTGTAGGTGAAATCGGAATAATTCCTTTCTTGCTAACATATCCAAACGTAGGTTTAAATGAAACGATTTGACATTGATAGGCCGGTGCCATCAAGGATCCATTAGTCTCTGTACCAATGGCTACGTTTGTGATACCCAGTTTAACTGCAACCGCACTACCCGTAGAAGAGCCAAAAGGGTCAACCGATTCATCGAAGGGATGTTTAACCTGACCATGCATCGAACCATACCCCGAAGGCATATTGTCATAACTCATAAAATATGCAAATTCCGATAGATTGGCTTTACCCAAAATAATCGCTCCAGCATCGATTAGTTTTGTAATAATCGTTGCATCAAAGGGGGGAATTAAATCATGAAGACTGTACGCACTTGCTGTTGTAGGTGTACCATCTCGATAGAGAATGTTATCTTTAATAACTAATGGAATACCGTGAAGTGGACCTCGAATCATCTTGTTCTTCCGCTCTTCATCCCGTTGTGCTGCTAAATAGAGAGCTTGAGGACTGTTGTTTGCAAGTGCATTCTTATGA
>JAVEVJ010000042.1:0-10049 GCA_034005105.1 Acholeplasmataceae bacterium
GTGAACCAATAATTCCAGATCCAATAATGATGTAATCGTACATAATGCCTCCTAAAAATAAAAAGAGAAAAACAACACATAAATACGTTTTTTCTCTCTCATCTCTTTTTTTTATTAACTTGTTAAATCCATAGCGAAGGCTTACTTGTGGTAACTGCCACCGCTCCTGCATGGATACATGCAAGTATTTGATCCTTCGTTGTAATCAGTCCACCCATCATGATGGGACAGTTGATGTGATGTCTAATCTCTGGTAGTATACCTACACTGATTGCGGGTAGAACTTCAAGGTAATCAGGTTGAACTTTTTTTGCGACTTCGATGCTCTGTTCAAAAGACATTGAGTCCTTTAAGAAAAATCTCAATATGCCCAAAACCTTTCGCTTTTTGCAGATATCAATGACCTTTGGTTTACTCGAGATAATGCCATCGACTTGAAGGTTTTGTATGAGGTAAATCGCACCAAACTCATCCGAATTTAAACCTTTAATCAATTCTGAATGAATAAGCACTTTCTTTCCTCTTTTTTTCATTTCATCTACGAGATCTGGTATTTGTGCTAACTGAAAATTCATTAATATACCATAGGTCATATGACTGGAAAGAAACAATCGAAAATCAGCATGATTGCTTATTGCTGGTATGATTTTTTGGTCTTTCAGCATAGCACACCTCCAGGATTTAAAAGAATGAGCAAAATCAAAAATGCTAATAGCATTTAAAGACTTCGCTCTCATCTCTCATCTCGTTAAATTATAGTTTGATTATACCCCGAATAAGATACTTAGTCAAGTTAGTCTTAGGAATAATCAGTAGTTTTCTAAGGTGCAACAAATTCTACTTTAATACGATCTGGATCTTCAAAAAAAACAGCATAGTAATCTTTTCCTCCCGCATAGGGATGACGATCTAAGTAGAGAATTGGGACACCTCTTTGGATGAGCTTTTGTGTCATATCATCGACATCTCTTCGTGAGTCTGCATAAAATGCTAGGTGATTGAGTCCAACACGACAGCGATGATATCCTATATCCATATATTCCTTTTTAGTCTGTACAAAAACAATGTAGGAATGTCCGAGTTTCCAACTGTGACCTTTGTCCCATGATTGATATGAAGTATAACCTAATTCTTCAAGAAACCATCTCCAAAAGAGAAGGGATTGTTTGAGATCAGATACGTAGATCTCGATATGATTGATATGTCCTCTCATTGTGTCCTCCCTTATATCTAAGAATTTGTTCAAAACAAGTCGCTATATCGTTTGATCATCAACTATTTCTAGAAAACACCTCTTTTTATTTAAAACATGCTATAATAATGAAACAAGATGGATGAAAGGTCGTTGATTGAATATGAAAAGAGAACGTAACACCATTGTTTTAGTGATTGGTATTGCAGGATCACTAGTCTTTATTCTTGCATTATTGATGCTTTTTTATGGTGATGAACTCGATCGAATGTTTAATGTCATCGGTATACGTGTTGCTACCGTTTTTGTTGCTTTCGCAGCATTTCTATCATCCATGCTTTTTAGTTTATTGATTTTACTACACAATAGAACCGCTGTCAAGATGAACGATGATACCAATAAGCGAGCAGAACTGTTTAGAGAACAACAATTCGCATCAAGTAACTACTCCATCATTGAGTTTATGGATCGGATGCTCATCTATATCGAATCACCACGTTATGTTGAACGATTGATTGAAAAGAGAAATATGGGGTTTCATATGATTGAATCGGGTCTAAATGAAACACATATCTATGATCATTCTGATGACTATCAGTTCGTTTCACTTAAAATTCCATTTCGTGTCATTGAGGGTAAAATTGTATCATCGATTACATTTGACAAACTGCGATTTGAGCGTGAAGGTGTTAACTATGAATTTATCACACCTGAAAGCGAAGTTGAATCAAGAGCATTCCTTCTTTATAACGAACAGACCAAACGTAATAATGTCATCATTAATCTTATTATGAATAAAGATAGTGTATTCTATAATCCTTCACAAATCAACTCATTTTCTAAGATTAAGATCTATATAAACATCATCAGTTTATTAGGTGTTAAGGTGAAAGGAAACAGTGAACTCTACTTTACCAACCCTGAACAAATTGAAGGTGATGGAACCAATACCTATCGCATCAATTCAGCAAATTTCACAGTGACTGAAATGCCAAAGATTGTTAAATCATAAAGCTTTCATTTCAGTGACTTTTAGACGATTGATGTAGATCTCATATGCATATGAAATGGATTGATTGATGGCTTTATAGACGTCATCATCAGGTATTCTCAAATCTTGGTAGAGCATCGGATCAATCATAGTTTTTGAGGTCATTAGTTTTGCAAAATAGAGTGGATTGAGCCCGGGCTCAATCCCCTTTTTATCATATCCCTTTTTCATCTGCTTGAATGCAAGCTGTGTCATAAAATTAGGGATTGTAACAATCGGTTTTCTTTGATTCATTGCTGAAAGGACAACTGAAATAAGTTTTCTCCAAGTCATATTGAGGTAGCCCAGTGGATAAGCCATTTGGTGCTTTCCATATAGTATCGCATGATAGATGGCATATCCGACTTGCGATGTGGTCATCACACTCGTTCCTCCCTTTGGGAAGAAGATGATTTTGGGTTTAGCAAAGCGTTCGATGAAAATAGACCAAACAGGCTTTCTGCCTCTTTGAGGACCAAAGATATAGGGAAGTTCTAAAACGTTAACCGAAAAATGAGTATCTACAAATGAAAATGCAACTTCCTCTTGATAGAGTCTGCTTGCAATGTAGGGATGTTTTTTATCAAGTTCTAAATGAGGCCATGATTTTGCAAAATATGAAAAATAAGACCCTAGAACGATTGCTTTTTTAACATGCATGCGTTTAGCGGATGCAAGCATACGTTTCATCGGTACTATATTGTATTTTTCATAAGCTTTCATCACGGGTCTAGCGAACTCAAGTCGTTCATCAACACCAGCAGCAAAAACAAAAGCATCCATACCTTCCATGTAGGTATCGAGTTCTTGATCAGTTAGAAGATTGAAATCACATGAAATGGTTTTCATTTGGCTGGGTAAATCGAGACTTCCTTTTTCAAAGGGCATCGCAAGCGAGGTGACTTCATGATGATGATTGATCATGATTTCTGCAGCTTTTGATCCCAATAAACCCGTGCCACCTGCAATGAGTATGTTCACGTTAACCTCACTTAAAATAGTTTGTTCTTAAGATCTTTTTGTAGATGATATATTGTCTTGCAATGTGTTGCATCATCTCGTTATTGACATCCGTTGCGTTAAGTAATTGATAACTTGTGCCATCATAATAAGCATAGTGTTTATAGAGGACTGGTGTAATCGATTGTGTGAACATATCATGACCAACGTAGTACGTTTGATCACCACCCAGATTAAATAAAGCATTCAATGTTGGAAGAATATCAAAAGATGTCGTTTGCTTTGAAACCTGATAAGGTGAGATCTGATTTCCCCATAGATAAAGGTTACCTCGATGCTTTAAATAGCCCTCACTTATCCCACTTGTTTCCTCATAGATATCTTGAGGTAATGTATAGGGATAATGATCACCGGATAAGACAATTAAGGTATCATCTAATAGTTGTTTTTCTTCGAGATCATCTAGTAACATACCAACCATTTTGTCCAACTCCACCTGTGTTGCTCTATAGTAAGATAGAGGACCATGATCATTTGGGTATTGAAGGAGAACATCTTCATATCGTGTGAGTGCAACCTCATGCGATTCACTATACGGTGAATGTCCTGAAAAGGTTATGATAAAGCTCATAAAAGGAGTTGTAGTTGGTACGATTAAATCTTTAGCAGCATGGAAAAATAAAGTGTCAAAACGTCCATCATCGGGTGATAAACCGAGTTCATCACGACCATAAAAATGATCATAACCATAGTTTTCATAGATGGTGTCACGACCATAAAATTCTTTATAATTTCCATGAAAAGCATTCACAGCATATCCCTTATTTTTAAATAGGTTTGCAAGTGAAATGCGGTAACTATTTTGTTTATAAACAGATATCGTAGGACCATCCTCAATCGAAGGAATTAATCCTGTGTTGAAGATAAATTCTGTATCACTGGTTGTTCGTTGAAACACAGGTGTATAGTGATTACTAAAATCAATTCCTTCTGTTTTTAGTCGATAGAGGTGAGGTGTCAATTCTGGATCAAGTGTAATCTCATCATAACTTTCTGCAAGAATAAAAATAAGGTTTTTATTTTCAAATTGACCCACAAAATCATGGGTACTTAACTGTTTTTCATTGCTTTGAAAATAATCATTAATCATCTTTACATCAGATGATGTATGCCATCTGGGTTCAAAAGTATCGAAGAGATCTCGACCTAAGAAATGAAATAATCCATAACGACGTGTAAAATCTGTTTTAGAAAAGACTGTTTGATAGAGATAGTGATCTGAGGTGAAAATGGTTTGATTCGTTAATGGTATCCGTGTGTTAAGATTCAATAAGACACAAAACATGAGAATCATCGATGAAAGGAATAACAGATATTTTTTAGAAAGTTTTAAATGCGTAACATAATCGTTTTTTAAATGGCGTGTCAATAGGTCAAGCGATACAACCAAAATGGCAATCATCCAGACATGAAAGAAACTGATCTTGATCATACCCTCACCTGATTCAATACCCTCACGTAGGGTTAATGCTTCCTTAAAACTAAAGAAATCATCAAAAATACGATAATAGAGGTCTTGACCCATAACATAAATTCCAAATAGAATCAAAGTAAAATAGCCGAGTATATGCGAAATTTTAGGTGGTAACAAAGCATAGAGAATAACCCATAAAATCAAACTCAACAAAAGTCCAAATACATAAGTTAATCCAATCAGTTGCGCATTCTTAATCATAAAAGAAGCTTCCATCAATAAAAGGGCAAAAACAACAATCTGAATATCTTTTGCTGGTTTAAAAAACGTTATCAATTCTTTTCTATAAAAAGCAAACGTGACAAAAACGACACCGATTGATCCGATAAATAGTATCCATCTAGAGACTGTATTGAGCAGCGGGCTGCTATTGTTGATTGCAAGACGTAGTATGAAGACAACACCTAGCAATAAAATTAAACTGACAATATATGTTGCTTTTGAACGCATAATGATCCCCCTATCAGACTATCAGTTTTATTATACAACAAAAAAGACGGTACAATAACCGTCTTTAAAAGTTTATTTCTAGGACATCACAGGCGTGAATGCGTGAAAAAGGTGTCATGATAATCAGTTGTTGAACAGCATCGATTTTTTTAATCTTACCTGGTGTTGTGTGAATATAACCATTTTCAAAATAGGCAATTGAAACATCTAGATTTTGATGCAATGCGAGTTGTAACTTTCGGTTTAGTTCTTCATATTGATCATCGCTTAACATCGGTTTATCACGCTTACCTAAGCGAAGCTTCAGTTCACGAATCATTGCTCCATAACCCACCAGTGCATCAAAGGGAGCCCACTTAATGATACCGCGATCAACGTATGTATTAGGCATGATGGCCACCAATCATCGTATTCCTTGCTTTGATAGTTGAAGACTCAAATTCACTCGATGCCCGGTTGACACTGTTTTTGCCAAACTTGAATTTGATATCATCCATTGCGAGATGAAGTTGATGCTCCTTCATCAATTGCTCAACATTTTCAAAGAGAGAAAATTGATAGACGTGCTGATTCAAGAGATTACCGACACTGACGTGAACGCGTCGAATCGGTTCATCTTCATAATTCTTATGAAAGATCTCTAAACAGGTTGCATAGATAACAGAAGCGTTTGATGTGGGCTGATCAAGCGTCATCTGTCGGCTGAAGCCACCACCGACCTCCTTGCTGTAGCCAATACCAAAATGGATGGTGCGTGCGACCTTTTGATGCAATCTTAAGCGTCTGGTCACATCATCGACCATTTCAAGTATGACTTGAAAGATATCGGGTTGGTAGTAATCATGAAAGAGTGTTTGTCCAGAACCATAGCTTTTGCTCACTGCGCGGATGTTTAATTTTTGTTGAATTAAACTCATATCAATGCCGTGTGTGTGATAGTAGAGTTCTTCACCCAAAATCCCGAAGATACGTTTGAGCGTCTCTGGACGATAGTGTGCAATATCACCGATGGTTTGTAGACCGAGGCGATTCAAATTGCGCTCCATATTGTGTCCGATACCCCACATCTCTGATAGAGGTGTTACGGGCCAAAGCTTTGTAGGAATATCCTCATACGTCCATTTGGCGATAAAATCGGGAGCTTTTTTAGATTCAATATCGAGCGCAAGTTTTGACATTAACATATTTTGTCCAATACCACAGGTTGCATAGAGTTTGGTTTCATCATAGATAGCCTTTAAGATCATTTTAGCAAACTCTATATCGGTTTTCTGATAGTAATGTAGGTATTCAGTGACATCTAAGAACGCTTCATCAATGGAATAAACATAGAGATCATCTTCAGAAATAAAACGAAGATAAATCTCAATAATCTTTGTCGAATACTCAAGATAGGTTTCCATTCGCGGTTTTTGAAAAATAATGGGTAAATCAGGTGGAATTTCATGAATGCGGCAGCGACTTGGAACACCAAGTGTCTTAAGATAGGGCGATACCGCTAAAACGATGGAGCCGCTACCTCTTGATTTATCAGCGACGACAAGAGGTGTTGTGAAGGGATCAAGATCAAGTAGTGCGCACTCAACTGAAGCATAAAAACTTTTCAAATCAATACATAAAATATGGCGATAGAGTTTGTATTCTTCCATGATCTTAACCTCCTTTGTGTCATCATTATATCAATAATTTTAGAAAAGGGAAGAGGGTAAAAACAAGTTTTTAAGTGAAAGTGTTCTCTGAAAAATTTTACATTTATATCCATTCTAAACGTAAGCGTTTTAGTTATAAAATGATCATGGAAAGACCTCAAATTACGTCAAAAAACTTAAGCAAAAAAAAGACATGTCATCGCATGTCATTGATAGATTGGATCGGGGTACTGTTTTCCTTTAAGATCTATTTGAGCACTTTCAATCACGATATCTTCCAGTGGACGGTCTTGATTATCTCTTGGGCTTTTTGCGATTTTGTCGACAACATCCATACCAGATAGCACACCACCAAAGGCTGCATAATTACCATCTAAATGAGGTGCATGATCGTGCATAATAAAAAACTGTGATGTCTGTGAATTGGGGTCGTTTGTGCGCGCCATTGAGATAACACCACGGGTATGACGAAGTTCATTTTTGAATCCATTGGAAGTAAACTCACCTTTAATGGGAGAAAGCTTTTCTTTTCCCCATCCCCCCTGAATCATAAAACTCGGTATGATGCGGTGAAAAATCAAACCGTTATAGAATCCGCGGTCAACTAAGGCAATAAACTGATGTACTGTATTAGGAGCCACCTCTGGGAATAATTCGATTTGGATATCACCTAAGTTCTTTACCTTAAGCGTTACAACAGGATGATCCTCTTTAAGATAAGATGTATACTTCATTTGAAATCTCCTTTCATCAATGTTTGTTTGATCTCTTTATGATAGTTTTTAAATCGAACCGTGCCATAAACACCAATGATGATCATCGCACTTCCAATAAAATGATAATATTCAAGTTTTTCTTGTAGAAGTAACACACCAGCAGCAACTGCCACAATCGTTGAAAGGTTAGCATAGATTGAGGTGACATGTGCAGGTGCTTGACTGAGCGCAAAGTTGACTAAGAAGAATCCACCAATTGAGGCAACAATACCTAAATAGAGTATAGGAAAGATCAATTCAATGTGGTATAGGTTTTGAACATAATCAGCTATACGTCCCTCAACCATTAACTGAATGAGATAGATGATGTTAAAGACAATCGCACCATAAAACATCATGAAATAAGTGATCTCATAAGGTTTTAATAACTTAGAAGCATGTCTTGAAGCGATATTGAAGAGTGCAGCAGAAATGACAGCAGCAAGCAGTAATAAATAACCAACAATCTCTAGTTGAATACCGTCTTGAACTTTAAAAATTTGAATGAAGAAAACACCACTGACCGATAATAAGATGAACAGAAGTTGAATCGCACGAGGTTTTTCCTTTAATATTAACGAGGATAACAGTGTCACAAAAATAGGTATCATTGCAATCATTAAACCGGCTTCACCGCTCGTCGTCATATGAAGTCCATAAGTTTCAGTCAAAAAATAAAGGATGGGTTGAAAGAGTGCAACCAAAAACAGTTCCTTCATGGGACGATTGCGAAATGAGATTTTGACCACCTTCGTCAAGCGTAGGATCTCAAAAGCAAGAAACGCAATCAAAAAGCGATAAGCAATAAGCCCTATGGGACTGACATAGTTCATAGCAACTTTGGAGAACATGAATGTAAAACCGAAGATGCAGGCATAAAGTATCCCTGCAACATGAACTTTTCTTTGCATAAATAACCTCGAGTGTGGGTTTCAAAAAAACGTCTCAAATATGAAATAAGCGTGAATCCTCTTTCATCATAACAGTTTTTTAAGTGGCATGCATTAAAAGTGTTGAAAATCATCATTTTAATGATGGACAATAATGGTAAAAAAATAATGATATTCTATTGACAATAGTGTATGGCATACAGTATAATGAAACATGAGGAGTGATGATATGGATCAAACAATGTTTAATAACATGGTAGCAGAATTAAGAAGAGGTACACATATGTTATCCGTGTTAAGTCAGTTAAAGACAAATCAGTACGGATATTCACTTCTGCAAGCACTCGAAGCAAAAGGTGTATTTATCGAAGCAGGAACACTCTATCCACTGATGAGAAGACTAGAATCACAGGGATTGCTCTCGAGTGAATGGGATGTATCCGAATCAAGACCAAGAAAATATTATCGGTTGTCTGAAGAAGGTCTTGAAGTTTATCAAAAACTTATTGATGAATGGCAAAAAATTGTCAATGAAATCAAATTGATTGTTGAGGAGGAAAACAAATGAAACACATCGTTGAACGTTACATTTATGCAGTTACCAAACGATTACCAGAAAATATGAAAGAAGATGTTAAAGAAGAATTAGGAGCACATATCGCTGATATGATCGGAGAGCAAACCGATGAAGCTGAAATTGATCGCATTTTGCATCAGTTAGGACATCCTCGAGAACTTGCTAAAAACTATCGTGGTCACGATTCCTACGTAATCTCACCATTCTTTTATGATGATTATATACAAGTACTAAAAATTGTTGGTGTTATCTTTTTAGTGGTTGCGCTGACCTTTGGTTCGATCGATGCTGTGTTGCATGTGGAAGCTACCTCAGTATTTGGCAGCATCGTTGAAATATTCGCATCCATTCTATCGAATGCTATCTCTTCACTATTAATTGCATTCGCATGTGTTACGTTAATCTTTTGGGGTATTGATCGTGCAGCACGTGATAAAAAACTTCCAGAATGGAAGTTAGATGATTTACCTGATCTACCGAAACCACATACGACAAAAATCTCACGTGTTGAATCGATTCTAGGTCTTATTTTCGGAACGATCTTCTCAACCATATTCATTGTCTTTATGATATCCTATATGGATATCGTGGGATTCTATCAAAATGGTGTGATGCTGTTCCCTATTTTCAACCAATCGGTGATCAATCCATTTATTCCCTTCTTTATCATCAGTGCTGTGTTTGGATTTATCGTCAGCCTACTCAAACTATATTATGGTGAGTGGAAAATCAATCTAGCGATTATCTATACAGTTCATCAGATATTGTCGACAGTGATCATGCTTATCTTTGTTTCAAGACCTCAATTGATCACACAGGATACATTTGCACAAGCTGCATCTTACTTTGATATGACAACAGAAACACTGAGCAAGAATTTTAGTCAATTCATTCAGGGATTCATTGTCTTTGTATGTATCATTGTGGGTATTGATCTTTTATCAACTTGGATTAAGACACTTAAAAAGAAAAAAGCATAAAAAAATGCAGTTACCAACTGCATTTTTTACAG
>JAVEVJ010000043.1:0-9758 GCA_034005105.1 Acholeplasmataceae bacterium
ACATGCCTAAAAACAGGTCTTTTAGCCATGTTATCCACACCATCAGGTGTGAGATAAAGAAAAAAGGACTGTGAAGTCCATGAAGATAACTAAATCTTCATTTCGTTACAGTCCCATTTTTTTGTGAGATCCATCACAATAGGGCATTGATTGTGATTTCTTGCAGTTACAAAGATAATATGAACCTTCTTTTACGGCACAAAAAACCAGTGGCGATTGATTCGAACCAAAATGACTGTAGCGGTCACAAAGTGGTTGGTTATCACTTTTGCCACAACGACAGTATTTGATGTTTTCTTTTGCTTTTAAATAAATCTTAATCGGAGCGTTGGTGGTTGAATACTTATATCGCAAGTTATCACCTACCTATTGCTATAATTATATGATAAAAGCATGGATAAAACATTTCATCATTTTTTCAAATCTTATCAAAATAAGGCAATCATTAAGAAATTATGTATAATGGGAGTAGATGAAGATTGGAGGTATCCAGATGATACGTGTCTTAAAGATTTTACTTATTACTTTATTGTCAGTAGCTGTTCTTTTTGGACTGATTGTTTTTCGGTTGTTTGCGATTAAGATCTATGATTCCATCGTTCAACAACAGCACATGAAAAAATTAGAAGCAATGTATAGTGATAACTATCAGGCAATCGATGAGTCTGAGTTTATTAATTTTGATCGATTTGATGAAACGATTAAACTCAATGATATTCAAATGCTTGCATCTCACAACAGCTATAAAAAGGAAGGCTCCAGTTTAGGGAAACTATTTGTTGGACTAGGAGATTCCTTTGCTGAAGCTAAAGCATTGAAATATGGATATAAAAATATAACGGATCAATTAGAAATAGGCATACGCAGTATGGAGTTTGATTTAAGAAAGCGGAAGGACTCCTTTGTACTCACTCATGTACCTTTGGTTGATAATTCAAGCGTCGCACCCAATTTTTCCATGGCACTTGAAGAGATCAAACTTTATTCATCTCATAATGAGACGCATATACCTATCATCATTTTATTGGAGATCAAAGATGATTGGATGATACTCGATCACGCACTCCAGAAGATTGAATCAGATGAACTGATCATGCTCAATCAATTACTCGAAGAAAAATTAGGAGATACACTCTATCGACCGAGTGACCTCATGCAAGAGGGTCTATCGGTACGTGAAACGATTGAAACGTATGGATGGCCAAGCGTATCATCCTTATTGGGAAAAGTTATCTTTGTGATTCATCCAGATAACTTTAATGAAAGTTATTTATCTCTCGATCCAACACTTGAGGATTTACCAATGTTTATCGGATCGTATGAGGACGATCTCGACTACGACTTCGCATCCTTTGTTGTTCATAATGATGTGGATGTCAATAGAATAGCTGAATTAGTTGATGAGGGGTATATCGTAAGAACACGTATCGATGAACAACTCATCTTTGATCAAAAACGTTACGAGGATGCTATTTTAAGCGGTGCACAGCTTTTAACATCTGACTTTACAAAGGGAAGAAAGGATCTAAAAGCAAGCCAAACGATTACACTGGATCCTTACTTGATTATTAGAAGAGAGTCCTAACATCAAAAGATTGACTTTCATTTTATCAATTATCGTGTATAATGGTTATTACCTATGGAAAGAAAGGATGATTCACATGCAACAACAAACCAACCCTGATGTTAATCGTTTAAATGACATGGAGAAGTATGATATCGTTGTCAAAAGACTTGAGGATAGAGGTGTACGACTTGAGGATATGGCACAGATTACACTCGATCTTCAAAAAAAGTATATTCCCTTTTTGACGTTTGAACTCTGTTTAGAACATGTCAAAAGAGTTGTGATGAAACGCGAGGTTCAACACGCTGTACTCACCGGTCTTGAACTTGATGTTTTAGCTGAACAAAACAAATTATCTGAACCCTTATCGAGCATGTTATTAAACGATTATGGACTCTATGGTATCGATGAGATCTTAGCGCTCTCCATTGTCAATGTTTATGGTTCGATCGGTTTCACTAATTTTGGTTATGTCGATAAACTTAAACCAGGTATTATGGGCAAATTGGATAACGAAGGCAAAGAAAAAGGTAAATGTCATACATTCTTAGATGACATTGTCGGTGCTATTGCAGCTGCTGCTGCGAGTTCGATTGCCCATCGATTTGCAAACATTTAAGGGATACAATCCCTTTTTTGTTGGTTTTTCTACGCTTAATCACGAAATAGAGGGTCAATAATGTATAATGATAATAGGTGTTTGAAAAAGGAGATGATCGATGTTGACACTATCTAAAGATCTTAAGTTAACACAATCATTTGATCAGTTTATATTAGAACGCATCCATGAACTGATGCAACAAGACAACTCCACACTTGATGAAATCGTTGAGATACCTTTTGAGCATATTGGCAAACATTTAGATCTTGATCGTATCTCATTGTTTATATCTGAGAAAAACCAACAGACCTTTTATCGTGCTTATGAATGGTGTCATTTAGGAATAGAACCGAGTCAAACAAAGCATCTCATCTTCAGTGACCCACAATCCAATGCCTATTATCAGCAGCTAGATAAACGGCAGATTGTAATAATTGAAGATACAGATGATATCGATCTTATAAAAGTTGGTATCAACCTCTTAAAGGATCAACCCATAAAAGCATTTATCTGTTTTCCTATCTATACCCATCAAGGTTTATTAGGATTACTAACTATGGAGCACCTAAGACGCCAACAAACCTTTGAGTCCTTGAAAAAGCCCTCTTTTTCTCTTTTTACAAACATGTTAGCTTATAGGATTTTACCCGTGGTCAATGATCATTCAAATGAACAAAAAACAAACACCACACGTTTTATTACGAATATTTCACATGAAGTGAGAACGCCACTTAATGCCTTAAGCAATGCACTCTACTTACTCCAAACAACCGATATATCAAAAGAACAAAAAGCGTATCTTGAGATGGCACAAAATGCAATGGATAACATCTTGATTCTTGTCAATCGAGTGCTTGATCTAGAGCGCATAGAAAAGGGACAACTTGAGCTACAAACACGATCATTTGATCTCGAAGATGAAATCATTCGCATGATAAATACCTTTAGGGTCCCTCTTGAAAAAAAGAAACTCAAACTTCAATTTAACTATGACTATCAGATCAAACATCAGGTTTTGGGTGATGCTAGAAAAATGCGTCAGATCTTAGCTCAAATCATTGAGAATGCTATCAAGTTTACTGACAAAGGGACGATTACATTCACCCTATCAAAATCAAAACCAAATATCTATCTTTTTGAGATTATAGATACAGGTATCGGTATATCACAGGAACACATGAGTCGTCTCGATGAAGCATTCTATCAGGTAGATATGAGTGATCAAAAGAAATATGAAGGACTAGGTGTTGGTTTGACTTTAGTATCTGAGTTGATAACATTCTTAAATGGAAGAATCACGATTGAAAGCAAACTGGGTGAAGGCACAAAAGTAAGTATCGAGTTACCCTTCAAAAGCGATCAAGAAATACATTATGATTCACCCAAAGATTTATCCATTTTGCTCTATCACGACAACATACATCAAACTAAGGACATGCTCGAGTCGATGGATATCACATATTATGATCAGCAAACAATCGGTGATCAAAAGGTTGACTTTATCTTATTAGCATCTCCACTTAAAGAAGGAGAGACACTCAGTACAATTAAAAAGCGTTATGGCAAAGATACAGTTTTGGTATATACGCTCAACGTTTATGGTATGAAGCGTATCAAGAAGATTGATGGAACATTGGATTACCCAATTTCACGTCAGGTCTTTATCCAAAAGTTGAGCCACGCCTTCCACACAAAACAACAGTTACAAAAAACACAATATACCAAACAACTATCAGGTATCGCTTTAGTTGTTGATGATAACCGTTTAAATCGTCTTGCTTTGGAGCGTATTCTCAATCAACTCGGTATTCAATCGATTCTCGCTGAAAGTGGTGCAAAAGCGATTCAAATCGTAAAAAAACAACATGTTGACATGATATTAATGGATGTACAGATGCCAAGTATGGATGGATTTGAAGCGACCAGAAGAATCAGATCACTTGGAAACGCTATGGAAACTGTACCTATTGTTGCTGTAACTGCTAACGCATACTTTAAAGATTATGATTTGTTAAAGACCTCAAAGATCAATGATGTTATTTTTAAACCTATTCAGGTGGAATCACTTTTGCAACTCCTTAGAAAACATCTCACCTCATCAGAAGTCATTCGCATACCTGATGAAATAGTGATCTTTGATCAACATGATTTCATGCTCCGCTTTGAAGGATCTTATCAGATTGCCCAAGAGGTTTTAGAAACCTTTAGTGAAGAATATCAAAAGGATTTAGAAAATATAAGACAAGCAATAGCAGAAGAAAATGCAGAGCGTATACATGCAACAACACATTATTTTAAAGGATCATGTTCCTATTTAAGCGCTAAACGTCTTGTTTGGTTACTGAGTTATATGATGGAACAAGCCAAACTGAATCAATTGAATGGAATGGTAGAGATTTATCCCATTTTAGAAGATGAATGCAAGAAATTGAATAAAGAACTTGAAAACATGAAGATTAACAAACTCTAGACCAAGGATGATGAAAATGAACAAAGAAGACCTAAAGAAAAAATTAACCCCTTTACAATATCACGTCACACAAGAAAATGGAACAGAAAGACCTTTTGAAAATGACTACTGGGACCATCATGACGAAGGTCTCTACGTTGATATTGTCTCGGGTGAACCGCTGTTTACATCAAAAGATAAATTCGATTCCAGTTGTGGATGGCCAAGCTTTGCAAAGCCGATCACAGACTTAAATACCAAGTTGGACAAAAGCTTTGGTATGTATCGTACCGAAGTTAGAAGTCCTAAAGCGGATAGTCACTTAGGCCACCTATTTACCGATGGTCCACAAGAACTTGGAGGTCTTAGATACTGTATTAATTCAGCATCTCTACGATTTATACCTCTCAAGGATCTTGAAAAAGAAGGATACAAAGAATACCTCATCTATTTTCAACACAAAGGATAACTTATGCCCGATTATGATGTTCGACCCGAATTACGTATTTTAAAACCACTCAAATTCAAACGCTACACTCAATCACGCATTTGGTTTGGTAATTTTTTCTTTAATCTCACCATGTTTTTCACTAAAACAAAAAAAGGATTAAAGAAAAGAAAGTTTACCATTCGTGGTTATGAACACATGAAAGTCAAAATCACTATTTATGAGATCAAAGGACAAAAAGGTAACGCTCCAGGTCTGCTCTACATTCATGGTGGTGGCTTTCAAATGGAGGGAACTCCTGTTCATATTTCCATGTTACAAAACATCATCTTACACACAAAACAAAAAGCGGTTTATGTAGATTATCACCTATCACCCAAATATCCGTTTCCTACTGCACTCTATGATTGTTATCACGCACTTTTGTGGATGAAGGAACATGCAGAATTTCTCCATCTGGATATCAATGATCTTTCGGTTGCTGGAGATTCTGCAGGGGGGAATCTTGCAACTGCAGTCGCTCTCATGGCAAGAGATCAAAACGGACCCAAGATTAAAAGACAGATGCTCATCTATCCCGTGATTGATGTCAAACAGGAAACTAAATCCATGAAAGCATATACCGACACACCGATGTGGAATGCAATCTTGAATAAAGATATGTGGAAACTCTACTTAAAAAATGGTGATCATGGTATGCTCTCCTACGCTTCACCATCCTATGCAAGCCTACATGATATGCCAGAAACGTATATCGAAACAGCGCAGTTTGATTGCTTAAGAGATGAAGGAATTGAGTATGCTACACGCCTTGAAGAAGCAGGTGTCAGGGTGCATCGTTTTCATACCATTAAAACCGTTCATGGTTATGATGCAGTTTTCTTCAGTCGACTCGTCAAAAGGATGATTCGCAACCGAATTAAATTTATGAAGGATGAACTAAACGAATAATAAAACAAAATAAAGGATAGTGAATAACTCAGATGTTATCACTATCTTTTTTGATGTTTGCAAGTAAATTTAGATTAATATGTGAAAAAAAACAATTTATAAAAAAATATATGATTTATCATATATCGCATGTTATAATAACATATGTAAGCGCTTTTAAAAATTGAAGGGAGAATAACATGAGCGATTTTAAGCATTTTGAGTACATGGCTAAACACCGGTACGAGCAGGTCGTCTATTTTTATGATAAGACGACGGGTTTGAAGGGAATTACCTGCATTCACAACACCACATTAGGACCAGCCCTTGGTGGTACTAGACTGTGGAATTATGCAAACGAAGAAGAGGCAGTTATCGATGCACTCAGACTCGCAAGAGGTATGACCTACAAAGCAGCAGCAGCGGGCCTTAATTTAGGTGGGGGTAAAACCGTACTTATTGGAGATCCTGAAACAGTTAAGTCTGAAGGTTACTTCAGAGCACTTGGTCGTTACGTCCAAAGTTTGAATGGACGCTATATCACAGCTGAAGATGTCAACACATCGACCAAAGATATGGATTTTGTTGCTATGGAAACTGATTATGTTGTGGGTCTTGAAGGCAAATCAGGCAATCCATCACCCATGACAGCACTTGGTGCATTTCATGGTATCCGTGCCGCACTTCAGTATAAGTTTGGCAATGAGGATTTTCCAAAGTATACATTTGCAGTACAAGGCGCTGGCCAAACAGGCTATTATCTTATTAAAAAACTTATTGAATTTAAAGCGAAGAAAATCTATTTTTCTGAAATTAACCCAAAGCATATTGCACGCATGAAGAAAGAACATCCCGAAGTAGAATTTGTTGAACCTAAAAATTACTTTGGTCTAGATGTCGATGTATTAGTTCCCTGTGCCCTAGGTGGTGCATTAAATGATGAAACCATTCCACAGATTAAAGCGAAAGTTATTGCTGGTACAGCAAATAACGTATTACTTGACGAAGACATTCATGGCAACATGATCAAAGAACGTAACATATTGTATGCACCTGATTTCGTCATCAACGCAGGTGGACTCATCAATGTCTATCATGAACTCAAAGAATACAACGTAGGAAGAGCAACAAGAGATATCGAAAAGATCTATGATCGCCTTCTTGAAATATTCAAGATTGCTGATAATGAAAATATTCATACACAACAGGCAGCAAAAGTATTTGCTAAAAAACGTATTGAAACCATCAATAACGTGCAAGATAATTACATTAAACGATAGGGAGTGATTCGATGAAAAAAGGAAGATTGACATTTGACAACGAATCATGCAAGGGTTGCGAACTCTGTGTGTCATTTTGTCCCGTCAACATCTTATCCTTGGATAAAGATAGAATGAACTCAAATGGCTATAACCTCATCTCAGTGAGCGATATGGATAAGTGTATTGCATGTGCACAATGTGCAATTGTCTGTCCAGATTCTGTCATTAAAGTGGAGGTATTAGAAGCGTGAGCAAAGTTCTAATGAAAGGTAATGAAGCGATAGCACTTGCAGCAGTGGCAGCTGGATGTGATGCTTTCTTTGGCTATCCCATTACACCTCAAAATGAAATACCCGAATATTTATCCAAATATTTACCAGAAAAAGGAAAGGTTTTTGTTCAAGCCGAATCTGAAGTAGCAGCGATCAATATGGTTTATGGTGCAGCAGGAGCTGGTGCTCGCGTGATGACTTCATCATCTTCAGTCGGTATTGCACTCAAACAAGAAGGTATCAGTTATTTAGCAGGTTCTGAACTGCCATGTGTCATTGTATCCGTCATGCGTGCGGGTCCTGGTTTAGGTGGTATCCAACCATCACAAGCAGATTATATGCAAGCAACTCGCGGTGGTGGTAATGGTGATTATCATGTAATCGTTTTTGCACCAGAATCCATACAAGAAACGGTTGATCTGATGAAAGAAGCGTTTGATATCGCTGATATCTATCGTAACCCAGTCATGATCTTAGCTGATGGTCTTATTGGCCAGATGATGGAAACAGTTGATATGGACAAACCAGCTAAAAAGCGCGATATTAAGCCAAAAGACTATGCAACAACAGGAACAAATTATCACGAGGGAAGAAACATTATATCATCGATTGGTCTTGATCCTGTTTACCAAGAAAAGCATAATCACGCACTGCAAGCAAAGTATAATGATGTCATCAAAAACGAAATCAAAGTTGAAACCATCAATCTCGAAGACGCTGAATATGTCATCGTTGCTTATGGTACAGTCGCGCGTATTGTTCGTTCAGCAATGGAAACATTAGCTGAAAAAGGAATCAAGATTGGTATGATTCGACCCATTTCACTTTGGCCATATCCCAAAAAAGCATTCGATTTAATTCCTTCAACATGCAAAGGTATTTTAGTAACAGAAATGAGTATGGGTCAAATGCTTGAAGATGTACTGATTGCCAATAAAGGTAGACATAAGGTTGCATTCTATGGACGTACAGGTGGTATGGTACCCGAACCTGAAGAAATTGTTGATGCAATCCTCAATTTTGAAGATAAGGTGGTGGAATCATGATTCGTTACGAAAGATCAAAGGGATTAACCGATGTCCATACCCATTATTGTCCAGGATGTACCCATGGTATCTTGCATAAGCTCGTCGCTGAAGTACTTGAAGAGTTAAACTTATTAGGTCAAACAGTCGGTTTGGCATCTGTTGGATGTTCAGTGTTTAGTTATGATTATATCAATACCGATTTCCAACAAGTACCTCATGGTCGTGCTTGTGCAACCGCAACAGGCATAAAACGTGTCTTACCCGATCGCGTGGTCTTCACCTATCAAGGTGATGGTGACTTTGCATCAATCGGTATAGCTGAAGCCATTCATGCAGCGAATCGCGGTGAAAACATTACAGCAATCGTTGCAAATAATGCGACCTATGGTATGACCGGAGGTCAAATGGCTCCAACAACACTTTTAGGACAGGTATCAACCACATCTCAACAGGGTAGAAATATTGAAATGCATGGATCACCGATCCATATTTCTGAAATTTTTAGTCAAATTCAAGGTGCTGCTTATGTAGAAAGAGTATCACTTCATGATATTCCAAACATCCGCAAAGCTAAAAAAGCGATTAAAAAAGCATTCACATATCAACTGGAGAAGAAAGGCTTTACGATGATTGAAGTCGTATCAACATGTCCAATTAACTGGAAGATGAAACCAAAAGAAGCTATGGACTGGGCAAGAGACCATATGCTTCCTGTCTATCCACTTGGTGTTTATAAGGATGTGGCTAGTCATGATTAGAAAGATACGAATCGCAGGATTTGGCGGTCAAGGTGTGATGTTAACAGGACAACTGATCGCTTATGCAGCCAACCTACAAGGACTCTACAGTCTATGGGTTCCTACCTATGGTCCTGAAACAAGAGGTGGGACAGCAAACTGCTCAGTTGTGATCAGTGATAAACCCATCCATTCACCTGTTTTTCAAAAATCAGATGATTTACTCGTCTTTAACGAACCTTCTCTTGCTAAATTTGTTAACAGGGTGAATCAACAAGGAAATCTCTTTTACAACTCTTCACTTATTAAAAATAAAGTCAATAAAAGTGATGCCAATATTTATGCGGTTCCGATGACGGAGCTTGCACAATCTTTGGATAAACCTCAAGTTGCTAATATGGTGATGTTAGGTGCTTACTTGAAAAAGGTGGATATCTTCAAAGAAGAAATCGTGATTGAATCAC